>JAAGZR010000660.1 GCA_024206155.1 Aliivibrio sp. | reverse complement strand
GTTGGTCTATCTAAACGATGCAACGGAAAGACATGCTGACCAATCTGATCGCGTAATGTCTGCATCGCAAATACCGTTTCGTGTTTATCCAACCACGAGCGGTGTACTAACATTCCTGCAGGTTTATTAATAGCAATTAAATACTCATCACGATACACAATTTCAAGCTCTATTGGCTCGACGTGTTCTTCTAATAATTCGCCATTCACTGGGATATTTTCTTCTGTATTCACTTCATTTACCTAATGCATCAATGGCATGACATAAGCGTACAATCTCGTTATACCCTTCTATCTCTTTTAATGCTTCTTCAATATAGGGCGCAATTGAGAATCCTTTTGGTGTTGGTTGTCCATTCTCAATTAGATAATTCATTTTAGGGATAAAAATCCACTGTAACCACTCTGATGCTGACAAAGTATCAATAGCAAATGGCTCAGTACTTGATAAATCGGCTATGGATGGTGACGTAAGTTGCCAATGCCCATAATGCTCTAATTGCTGAGCTAACCGCTCTAATAATGTTGATAATTCTAACGATGTCGTCATATCCGATAAAACTCGCACTCTCTGATACTTTTAATGACAAAGGATACCATCTTATCAAGGCTTGGGTATAATCACGACATTAACCATAGAATAAGACATATCATGGACCAGATTTATACGCTTAGCCAACTGATACAACAGTCAGACTGTGAATACACAATTTATGATTTAGGTCGTCGTGTACAACCTATTTCAAACAAGCAATTTGATTCCATAGAAGCGGCTCAGCGACCTTATCCTTACCCTCTTCAGCGTCATGCTCATTTAGCGATAGCTTATTGGAATAAAAGTAAGCAACCTTGGATTTGGTTTTTAAAACTTCCTTTAGATGAACGCGGTTTATTACAACAAGGGGATATCGGTAACTTTATTAAATATGTGGTTGAAGCAATCGGCGTATCGTTAAGTGGCGATTTAAGCGAAGAGCAACAACAAAAGCTCTCAAGTAATCCATACACGTTTAAACCTAAAGATGACAAAATGGCAATGTTTCACAGTGTATTACGTACCACACTGAAACAGCCAATGAGCCAATATTACGAGCATGCTCAAACTTATCTTTCAGGCAACAATGGTTGGGATAACTGGCAGTTTGTTGGAGTTCAGGGCTTAGCGGATGTCTGTGCAAATCTTGATAAAGAAAATAATGGCGTTGCATTGCGTAAAGCATTGCCGCATTTACCTACTACGGTTTTATATGCAACTCTTGGCTGCTTAGAGCACATTGAGCTACCAGAGAAGTTAGCGCTAAAACAACAAGAAATCATTAACGATCTTTGTAACGACGATAGTACTGATCTATTTTTACTCTCGGCACATATTCGTGCTCTTTCTGGTGCAGAGACAAAGGTCCTAACTCAAGCATTAACTCAAATTTTATCGAGTGAACGTCTAAGTCACCCTGAAGTATTAGTGGCTATTGCTGGTCGTTGCTGGTCAGGATTAGAAGATGTTGCGACTGCCAATTTATTTTTACTTCGTTTAGCTCAAACAGGTGATCAGCAACTGTTCAACCAACTGTTTTCCGATTTAGTCATGCAACCTAAATTACGTATGTGCATGCTACAAATTCTTCATGGTGAAGCAGATCCTAAACTTGCAGACGCTTTATTGAAATTACAGCAAACTACCAAGAGCTAATGATATGGATAATCTTTTTGCGATACTTGGCTTAACCTTTTTCTGTTTTCTTTTTTGGCAACAAAGAAGACAATCAGAATACGCGCATCAAGCCATTCAGCATTACTGTAAAAAAATGGAATTGCAGCTACTAAGTGTCGCAAGAGGATCTTATGGCTTTCGCTTACCAAGTGGTAAGAAACAGTTATATACTATTTATGAATTTGAATTTTCTTCTATTGGTGATGATCACTACACAGGCAAATTGATCATGGTAGGCTTTAAGGCTGCAAAGTTTAATTTACCTCCTTATCGAATGGCTGAGGAATATTAACGAAAACTGAGCAGGCCCTCAGTATTGCAGCCTGCTCAATTCCCCCCTTATTTTAAAATATCGGTATTCTTACCACCACGCTTCCCACATAGCACCAACCGCAAAAGTATCTTGTTTTCCCGTTTCCCCACGAGTTAAATCTACTTCCGTATTCGAATCTCCGACCATTGCATAAAATCTCAGCATAGGGCGTGCACCAGAGTCCATATCGAAACTAATATTTTGAGATAAAGTCACTTTCCATGCATCGTTTTGTCCGCTTTGGTTATCAAAATCAACCAATGAATAACCCGCCTCTAACCATGTAGAATGAATACTGTTCCACGCATAAGTCGGACGCACAATGGCACTGTAGTTAGCACGATCATCTTGACTTGTATTTTTATCTTCTAGTGACTCGTAGCCAACTAGATATTCAATATTAGTTTGATTACTCATTACTAACTTACCTTCTAACTGCATTAACAACGTCGATAAGTCTTCTGTTTTATTAAAAATATTGTTATCAACGTTATTACCATAGCGAGTCACAAACTTATTACTCATCATTCCAACATTATGGTTTAACTCAACCGCCAGTTGATACGAATCAATATCATCGACATAACACTGTTTAGCTGTTCCCGTCACTGTACACGTTTCGGTGTCTTTATCTGTTTCAGTATTTTTAGAAGAAAAACCGTAGTTAGCATAAAAAGTAAGGTCCAACGCATCCGTTAAATTAATGCCATGTAATTTAGATGTGATTGCGTAATTACCACTATCTCCAGTACCACCACCATCAACAACTTGTGCAACTGCGGCCATATCGAATTTCACGTTACCAAACTCAAGGTTTTTAATGCCCGCACCTTGAGAATCATTCATCATCCAGAAATAATCATTTAGCCCTGTTTGTGGTCGGTTATGGAAATCTCGGCCAGCCCAAATATAAGCATTAGGTTGAGATTCAAAGACATTCGTCGCCCCCGCATAGAATTTCTTCAAGCCAACCTCATCTCCCCAATGCTCTAGCATGACAACCACATCCCAAATGGTGCCGTTTTCAGAAACAAATCCTTTAGCAAACTGAAACTCACCGCCATTGCCTTCATTACCTAAACGACCAGCAGCATTACCAAGTAATTGGCCATCTGCTGAAACGTATTTTTGCTTATCGTCAGAAAAATGAAAGCCATAACGAGCATAACCAGAAAAAACGACCCCATCAGGGATTTTGGTTTCAGGAGAAATAACTAAAGGTTGTTGATCATCTAATTGAATATTATTTAATGGATCTGTTTCCGCAAAAATAGAAAATGAAGAAAGGGACGCTGTGACAGCAAAAGCAACAGGTAATAATTTCATTATGATTCCTTAAAATAGTAAAAAATAAAATCACTCACGAATATTATCGAATTATATTTACGACTTACTCATGAACTAATTAAATTATTGACCATTATATTATAATCATTCAATACATATAATAATTAAACATTAACCTGATCACGCATGTTTTATATTTATATATATTTTATTTTATGTTTTAAATTAATATATTTTCAATGAGAAAAATAAAAAGCATCAAATTATTGATGCTTCATTTAAGAAATATATCTTGTAGACTCTCTAATAATTAAATTCCCTTTTAATATCTCAGTGGTTGCTTTTACTTCTTTATCTGAAATCAATCTCAATGCTTTATCCATGGCCAACTGAGTTACTTTTTTAATCGGAATATTAATCGTTGTCAATGCGGGAGATAAAAATGCAGAGATCTCATCATTATCTATTCCAACAATTGAAATATCCTCAGGAACACGAATATCTAATTCTTTTAATGCTTTAATTGCCCCTAGAGCTAAATGATCATTAAAACAAAAAATAGCAGTCATATCTTGTGAGCGCTTAAGTAACTCCTTACACGCTTGATACCCATCTTCTAACTTACCATCTTTGATAACAGTTAAACACTCATCGTAAGTAATGCCATGCTTTTCGAGAGTTTCTTTCGCTCCTTTTAAGCGAATCTGCCCAGTACTTGAACCCTGATTAAGGGTAATCATTGCTATTTTTTTATGGCCTAATTCAACAAGGTGCTCAATCGCCATTTGGCTTGCATCATACTGGTCAAAAGCCACTGCATGCCCTAAACCATCAGGTAACGTTCTGTTAATAACAATAAGTGGGATAGACAATTTTTTCTGAATTTCGCAATAATTATCTGCCGTCATAGTACGGCTATAAATTAAAATAGCATCGCACTTTCTTGCGACTAATGAATTAATGGCTTCAATTTCAGTTTCAAGTTGGTTATGACCATCTGTGACGATTAATTGCTTTCCCGATTCTTCTGCAATTCTTGTCGCTTCTTTGAGTAAAATACCAAAATAATAACCATCAAAGAACGACACTATAAGACCAATACTATTCGAACTATTTGTTGCCAATGCTTGAGCCACAAGACTCGGTTTATAGTTCAATGTTTCCATTGCATCAAAAATCAGTTTTTTTGTTTCTTCTTTTACTGGCCCTTTCCCATTCATTACTCGAGAAACGGTTGCTTTAGAAACACCAGCAAGCTTACATACGTCATTGATTGTTGCCATTGTTCCCTCAAAAATAGGTATTTGAAATTAGCGTAATAATAGCTAAGTTATTACGCTAAATACACGTTATTATTTATTCTGCAATGCGCGATGGATCTCAATTAACTCTTGAATCATCTCTTTTGCAAGCATTGAGGTCATAATGTGATCTTGGGCATGCACCATAATTAAATTAACTGGAACTTTACCTTCACCTTCATCCATACCGATAAGCTGTGTTTGTACATCATGTGCTCTTTTTGAAGCCTCTGCCGACTGTTTTAAAAGATCATCAACTTTATCCCACTCACCGGTTTTAGCCGCTCGTAATGCTTCCATTGCGCATGACTTAGATTCACCTGCATTAATAATAAGTTCCATTACTGTGGTTTCTAACTCTTCACCAACTAACATAGTATCTATTCCTATTTAAATTTATTTTGCATTATTAAAAAGTGATATACTGCACCGATTAACCCACTGTCATTATTGAAAGTGCTTTTTTCAATCGAAACTAACTCTTTAACATTAAAATTATTAATTGACCCTTGGCTTTTAATTATTTTATTAAATTTATTTTCAATATTAAAAATTAAATCCTCTCGACTACTAATTGCTCCGCCAATAATTATTTTCTCTGGATTTAAAATAAACGTAAGATTATATAAACCGATAGCAATATTATTATAAAAGTCATCAATTACTTTTGTTGCAACTTTATCACCTGTTGATGCGAGATCAAAAACATCCTTTCCTGATATATTATCAATACTATTAATATTTTTTAAATTCGAATAACGGCGTCTTAGCCCTTCTCTGACTGAGGCAGTAAAACTCATACTTGCTGTTGCTTTATCTTCAATATCAAATACGTTTTTCGTAAACATATAACCAAATTCTCCTGCCATAAAGCCATGACCTCGAACCATTTGATTATTGATATAAATAGCGCCACCAATTCCTGTGCCTATAGTAATACAGATAAAATTCTCAACATTCTTCGCTTTACCACGCCATTTTTCAGCCAATGCCACGCAGTTAACATCATTCTCTAGCTCAACTGGTAATGATAATCTCTTAGTTAATTCATTTTTAAACTGAAAACCGTAGAAATCATCAATTGCTCCACCCGTTTTTAAGTACCCTGTATTTACATCAACAAATCCAGGAAGAGAGAAAGCCGCACCATCAAACGTATACTTTTTTGACCACTGATCTTTTATATCGACAAGAGTGGCAATGATTTTTTCTCCGCAAGTTTCAGTTGTTACCTTACCTTGCTCAAGAACTTGTCCTTGCTCATTTAACACGCCAAACTTTATGTCTGTACCACCAATATCAAATGAAATATACGTTGCCATAATACGAGCCTCTCCCTTTATTTTCGTTAAATGTTTTCACCACGGGTAGCGATAACGTCTTTAAACCAATGGAACGACGCTTTTTTCTTTCGCTCTAATCCATTTTGATGATCGACATAAATAAAACCATATTGTTTTTTATAGCCATTTAACCAGCTCAATAAATCAATCGCAGACCAAGCGTAATACCCTTTTATATGAACGCCTCGACGAACGGCTTCTTTTACTGCGCCTAAATGATCTTTTATGAAGTTGATACGTGGGATATCACACACTTCACCATCAATAATCGGGTCTTCATCTCCCAAACCATTTTCCGTAATGTACAGTTTGATCTGACCATAGTGCTCTTTGATCATTTCAAGCCCAGCAACAAAACCTTCTGGTGAAATTTCCCAATCCCATTTTGTGTATTTTTTATCGTCCATTTTTACAGTGCGGTACACATTATCATAGCTTGGATTACCTGGTGAACCAGTTGAGTTTTCACGAGTAATCGTTCGAGACGCCACACTACCTTCAATTTTTTCAACACGTTGTGGTTGATAGTAATTCAGCCCCATAAAGTCATTTAACGGCGCCGCTTCAAAAATAGTTTGTAGCTCTTCATCTGTCCAATCAGGTAAGTTGCCTTCTTCTTGTAGCTGTTTAACTACGTATTCAGGGTATTTACCAAGCAGAATAGGATCATAGAACCAGTTCATACTAAATTGATTGGCATGCATTGCAGCAAAATGACTCGCCTCTGAATCATCTACTCCAAACGCTGGGCTGAATACATGACTCAAACCAATTTCACCAAATTGATTTAATTTTTTATATTCAATAACCGCTTTAGCATGCGCATAAAATACATTGTGTGTCGCCTGGAAGTACTTTTTAGGATCATTTTGGATCCCCGGTGGATGCGCGCCAGCCATGTAGCCTAGTGCACAGAACACTACGGTTTCATTAAAGGTAATGAAATGCTTAACACGGTCACCGAATTCGTTAAAACATAACTTTGCAAATTCAACATACGCATCGCAGGTGGCTTTATTTAACCATGAACCTTCTTTTTCTAACGTAAGAGGTAAATCCCAGTGATATAAAGTAACAAAAGGAACAATGCCATATTTCAAACATTCATCAATGACATTATTGTAAAAATCGATGCCTTTTTGATTAATCTCACCAGTACCATTTGGGAAAATACGAGCCCAAGAGATTGAAAAACGATAAGATTCCAATCCCATTTCAGCCATTAATGCGATATCTTCTTTATAGCGATTATAGTGGTCAATAGCGACATCACCATTAGTACCTTCGAACGTTTTTCCTGGAATTTTAGTAAACTCATCCCAGTTTGTTGGGCCTTTTCCGTCTTGATCCCATGCGCCTTCTATTTGGTAAGAAGCGGTTGCTGCGCCTAATAAAAAATCATTTGCAAATTTCATCTCGAATCCCTACTTTACTGCTGCTAATAAATCAGTAGCCAACTGATGTTTGTTTTGGCCTAAGTTAACCTAGGCCTATAATGTGATTAACCTAAAAGTACCAATGCATCTTTAAGGATTTTATCGCCCTTCATCATGCCGTAGTCCATCATGTCGATGACTTCGACTTTCTTATTAACATCATCAGCAAGTTTTTGAAGTTCATCTTTTTTGAAACGAATTTGCGGTCCTAATAAAAACAAATCGTATTCTGCCAAATAGTCTTGAATCGTTTCAACACCGTGTGCTTCGATATGAATATCTAACTCTTGTTGAGCTGCTGATTCACGCATTTTTTTTACAACCATTGATGTAGACATGCCCGCTGCACATAATAATAAAATCTTTTTCATAATAACCTCGATAATAATCTAATAAATTTCAATTAAGCTGTTGCTGTCGTTGTTACAGATTCTGTTTCTGGCGCTGCTGATTTTGCTTCTTCTTGCGCCGTTAATTTGTCTAAATACTTAAAGAATGGGAAGTAAACACATAGTGTCATACAGAAAACTGCAATCTGTAGTACTGCGGCACTCCAGCCTCCTACAATAAATCCACTCAATACGATTGGTGTTGTCCATGGCACTTGAACTGCCGTGAAGGGTCCAACAAATCCCATATTAATTGAGGTATATACCATGATTGCAGACAGTACTGGAGCGGTTACAAATGGGATAAACATGATTGGGTTAAAGATAATTGGTGTAGCAAAAATCACAGGTTCATTAATATTAAAAATACCTGGGATAAAAGAGAGACGACCTAGTTGTTTAAACTGAATAGAGCGAGCAAATAAGACCATACAACACACTAAGCCAAACGTTAGACCTGAACCACCAACGGTAATAAATTGGTCAACAAATTGGTTTGTTACTATCTTTCCATTCTCACCAGCAATCAGCACTTCACCAGCATTTACTATCGATTGGTTATGAAGTGCATTGGCAGTAACGATTGGTCCCATAATACCCATAACAATGACTGGACCATGGACACCACACCACCAAAGCAGAGAAATAAGTAAAGCAATACCAACAGCCCCAAAGAATGAATCAGACATGCTTTGTAACGGTGTTTGAATAATATGGTAGATAGTTTCAATAAAGGTTCTTTCAAATACAACTTCAAAGAATATGTAAGTTAAGAAAGCAAGCGTGATAATAATAAAACCAGGAATCAATGATTTAAAGGCATTAGAGACTCCTTCAGGTACACTGTCAGGTAACTTGATAACCCAATTACGATTAAAGGCCGTTGAATAAATCATGCCAACAACTAGACCAATTACGATAGCTGCAATCATACCTTTACCGCCAAGGAAGGCTTTCGGTATTACACCACCTATATGCGTCACACCATCAGGTGCGACAACAAAGGCATTCATTACAATAAGAAGAGAAACAATGGCTAATACCCCCGCATTTACACCATTATGTCCTTCATATTTAACGTAAGTATACGCAATACCAAAAGCACCAATTAGTGCCAAAATATCAAAGGTTGCCCCTACTACTTGAAATAACGGTGTTGACCATTCTGCACCAAAAATACCTGCCATAAATTGGTCATACCCATCAATAGGAACAAAAGCCAGTAATAAAAATACTGAACCAATGATGGTCAATGGCATGGTTAACATGAAGCCTTCTTTAATAGCTACAATTGGTTTTGAGTTAACTACCTTTAAAAGCTTAGGAAGGATTTTATTTACCTTATCCATTATTGTGCTTTGCATCGTTGCCGCTTGCGTACTCATTTTTCACCCCTGAATTGAATTTTAAACATGCGAAATCATAAACTGAAAGTAATGTAACCGGTTTCAGTAACCGGTTACATTGCATATTTGAGCAAATATGATTCAACTCACGAATATTAATAATTTACAGATTAAAAATGTGATCTCGATGATTTGATGTTTTTTTATACGAGGTGTTTGCTTGAAGTAATACAAATCTAACGAATAGCGAGTCCTATCATTCTTTATATTTGGTATGGCGATCTAGATCACGTATTTATTCTTATAGTAGAAGTGTACATCTTTAGTTATTATGGACTCAGATGAAATATAGGACGTCACAATGAAAAACGTAACGGATGAACTGCAAAAGATATTGCAAGATTTAACTGATGAAGGAAAAAAGCCGACAACGGCTCTTGTTCGCTCACGATTGACAACTCAAGTACCAATGCCAGCCATTATTGCTGCAGTTAAATCTTTTAAATCCACTTCAAGTATTCCTAAGATTGAAGTCAAAGATACCCCATTAACAGCCGATGAACGTATTGCCCAACTTGAACTTCAAGTAAAAGAGTTATCGCAACGTTTAGCCGCTTTGGAGAATAAATAATGCAAATTTGGGTAGATGCTGATGCATGTCCTAAAGTCGTCAAAGAAGTACTTTGTCGTGCCGCCACACGAACAGGTATTCAACTGACTTTTGTTGCTAATCATTACATCCCTGTACCAACCGCTTTGAATATTAAATCAATCCAAGTTGAATCTGGTTTTGATGTGGCTGACGATGAAATTGTAAGACGCTCGGAAGCGGGTGACTTAGTGATCAGTGGTGATATTCCCCTGGCAGCAGAGTTAATTGCTAAGAAAGTGCAAGTATTAAACCCTCGTGGTGAGCTTTACACTGAAGCAACCATTAAAGCACGACTGAACATTCGTGACTTTATGGAGACCATGCGCGCCAGTGGTATTCAAACTGGTGGTCCTGCTGCTCTGTCGCAAACCGACCGACGTGAATTTGCCAATCAACTAGATCGTATTCTTGCTAAGTTTAAAAAATAAATAGCTAAAAGATAGAAAGTTAAAAATTAATAAAAATGGGAGCTCACAATGAGCTCCCATTTTTATTAATACCTGTATAGATGGAATATTAGTCTTTAAAATCCCAAGACAGGTTACTCACTAATCGGCACTCATCGCATTTAAAATCAAAGACTTCATGGATAGGCTCAGCTAACGCCCAATCACCATCACATACTGGACATTTACGCGCTTGCTCTTTTTCTTTGCTTTCACCAGCAACACGATAAATATATAAGTAAGTTGGAATGCCACTGACTACCGCCATACGACGACATAAATCCCAACCACGCTTAAATAAATGACTTTTACTTGAACTAATTTCATGTAAAGAAGGATGCTCAACAACAGAACCATTCATTTGCAATTGATCACAAGCACTCCAATCTTCCTGCCATTTAATAAACTGTTTTTGATCCCCATTAGCAACAGCAGGCAAACGATAAAGAGGGATTGGCTGAAATGTCTCACCATGACGGATCGGAGAACAGGTATGTAAGTGGCTGGTATAAAGAATTTGCCAACTTACTTTTTCACTCTCATCACTCGGATCAGAATTCATATCTTGTCCAACAATCTTAACTTTAGGTTGCAGCAACCCAAATTCACTTAATTGTTTAAATGCCAGTTTTACTTGTGGACTATGATTATCAGGATGGAGTGAATCTTCTTCAGGGCAAACAACTCGAGCAACAAAGTTTGTTCCTTTCATAACAACGGGCAACTCACGACCAATCACTTGCCCATTATAACGCAGACAATCTAAACAATAATTGATGGCCTTTTCTACTGCCGCCATAGAGGTATCGCAATAGACTTCAAAATCTAATTCAGTTACAAACATTAACGCTTCTTTCCTAACATCTTGGGGATTTTATCGATTTACTTAAATCAATTTACTCAACGACAGGTTCCAGTTTTTCTAAAAACTCAACCATCGTTGCTGCCAATATGGTTCTCTTTTTCGTTCCTACCGTATCTAGAATAATCTCACCCGTTTGATTGCAAATAGAGATCACTTCCATTTCATCATCGGTGACGGCAATAAATAATGTTGGGACTAATTTTAATCGGCGTTGCATCACAAGGTGACCTAGCATATTGCCTTGTAAGCGTTCTAAATCTTCATCACTCCATACTTGAAGTAATTCAATATTTATATCACCAAATTTAGCCATCATATCAGCACTGAATTGGGCACCATAAAAGGCATGAAAATCATCATGCAGATCAAGCTCAATACCTTGTTCGATATTAACTAAGCGAATACTTTCATCACGATTAACAGGCTGCCATGACACTTCTAAATCACGGGTTTCATCAATACAAGGAGAAGCTAATCCCACTAATTCTTCATTCATCGGAAGGCTATTATGTTTTAATTTCCATGCTTCGACATAACGTTGACTAAAGTTAGCAAGCGCTTGCTCTACCGAAAGTGGCATTCGATTCTCCTAATAATGTAAAAATTAAAGTAAACTAAGCGATATTAAATGAATAATGATGATTTACTCCGTTATTCTTATTCTAATCTACTTTTGGCATTTGCAATATGACTAAATACACCAACGCTGATGAGCTAAAATCTCTGACTCTTGGCCAAAAAACCGAATACAAACACAACTATGAACCTGAATTACTGCAAGCCGTTCCTCGTAGTTTAAACCGAGATGATCTTGATTTAGGTGATGAGCTGCCATTTCAGGGTTGTGACATATGGACGCTTTATGAACTATCTTGGCTCAACCAAAACGGTCTACCTCAAGTAGCGATAGGTGATGTGACTCTGCCCGCAAGCAGCCCTAACCTTGTAGAGTCAAAGTCCTTTAAGCTGTATTTAAATAGCTTTAACCAAACTAAATTTGCATCATGGGATGACGTTACAAGCACCTTAATTAAAGACTTAAGTGCCTGTGCAGGCGGTGAGGTAAAGGTTGAGATCCACCCCGTTCAAGCTTACTCTCAACAGCCTATTGTTGATATGACCGGCGAATGTATAGATAACCAAGATATCGTTATTGATAACTATGAATTTGATGCAGAATATTTAGAATCAAGTACATCCAATGAAATTGTAGAAGAAACACTTCATAGTCATTTATTGAAATCTAACTGTTTAATCACCAATCAACCAGATTGGGGCAGTGTTGAAATCAGCTATACTGGTAGTAAAATTGATCGTGAAAAACTGCTTCGTTATTTAATTTCGTTCCGTCAGCATAACGAGTTCCATGAGCAATGCGTTGAACGTATCTATACTGATATCATGAAATTCTGTAAACCAAAATCGTTAACAGTATTTGCTCGCTATACTCGCCGTGGCGGTTTGGATATTAACCCATTCCGTAGTTCACATTTAGAAAAACCAGAGCATAACCTTCGTTTAGCTCGTCAATAAAAAAAGCATTCGATTTTGTCTACTAAGTCTATTCTTAGTAGACAAATTCCGCTACATCGCTAGTATGTAACGGTTGCTTTCTAATGGATTATTTACATGTCTCTGCGTCAATGCTTTCTTATTATTTTTCTTTTTTTCCCACTTTCATCTTGGGCTAAATTTTTCTCTGCTCCTATATTGAATGATGCATATCAATTGCTCGATACAAACCCAGAGCAATCACGAACAATCGTTGAACAATACATAGAGCAACGCCAAATATCCCCTAAACAAGATCCAAATCGGATTCACATTAATAATGATTCTGAACGAACAATTCGCACTCCAATTAGTACCGTAGAAGCATTTCAAATTAAAGCACTTGCAAATAAACGCCTTGATCGTAATCGAGAGTCAATTAAAGCGATCAAACAAGCTATTTCATTAGCGGAAGAATTCAATTTAAAATCAAACTATCTAGAATCTAAATTAATCTATGCCTATTTATGGTGGAATTTAACCAAAGATATCGATGAAACAAATAATATCTTAGCGATTATTGAGCAAGAACTACGCAAATCAGGCGATACCGTAGGTATTCACGATAAGCTGTATTTTGGTTTTGCTTTAATTCATGCTGAAGTTGAATCTGAGCAAGAAAATAACAGCAAAGCCCAACAATATTACAAACAAGCCATGTCTCATGGTTCTGTACTTAACGACCCAAGTAGTATGATTTTTTATCATATATCTTATGGAAAATACTTCTTAAAAAACAAACAATTTGATCAAGCCTTGACGGAATTATTAAGTGCTTATTGGCAATCGATAGAAGCCGACCAAAGTGGTCAACTTGCTCGAGTTAATTTCTTACTTGGTGAGCTATTTTTTCAAAGAAAGGTATTAGATAAGGCGCTTGAACACGCTTCGCAATCGGCCGAATTTTATGGTCGTTACAATAATAACGAGCAACTTTCTAACGTTTTAACCTTAATTGCTCAAATACACCTTAAGCAAGGTCGATTCAATTTGGCATTGGTACAGTACTTTAATGCACTGGATCAAGAAAAAGAAAAAAATAACGTCGCTAAACTAATCTCTCTAAGATTAGATATCGCGAACACCTATTTCTTACTCTACAACTATGCATTAAGTGAGCATTATTTAAAACAAGCAAATAATCTTAATGAGTATGTAGATTTGCCCAAAGAAAAAGCAAACGCAGCACTATTACAAGCTAAGTTATACCTTGTCCAAGATAAAACAGAAATGGCAATTGAGCAAATTCATAGCGCTATCAAATACAGCCAAAAAGACAACAATATTTCATTAAAGCTGCAGTCTCAAAAATTGCTCTCCAAAACCTATGAAAAAATAGGGGAATATCAGTTAGCATTGAAGGCTCAACGTGAATTCGAAACACTGAACTCTTCTATTCAAGCAGTTCAAAATGAGATTAATGAAGATGTATTTAGGCAACAAAAAAGCATCATTGAGCAATCACTACATTACCAAGGGCTAGAGCTACAATTAAAAGAGAATCATTTACAGACCCTTAAGATTCAAAAGATTGCAGGTTTTTTACTCGTTTCATTAACCGTTATTTCGATCTACGCTTTTAGAAAACAGCAAGTTAATCGTTTCTTGAAGAAGCGTTTGCATCTTCTATTAAATAAATATTACACCCACCCAAGAAGTGGTTTACGTAACTTTCGTTTATTAACTGAAAGGCTGCCCTCATCATTACAACAAAGTAGCTCAAACATAGAGCAATGGCATTTAGGTGAACTCATTAATGAACCACTAAGCGATAGGCTTCGATTTACGTTATTTAATATACCTATGCTACAAGATTTATATTTCACTCATGGATATCAAGAAGGCTTATCGATTGAAAAAGAATTCGGAGATTACTTGTCAACTGTCGTAACTTTACCAAACCGTATCTATCATTTTTCTGACGCTAGTTTTCTTTATATTGAACATAAATCTGATTCAACATCAAGCTCTCAAGAAATGGCTGAAACCATTCAAGAATGGATTAATCGCTTTGATTCTAAAGTAATGACAAATAAAACCGTTAATATTGGCATGGTTGAGTATCCTTTCTTACCAAGAGCGTACACCGCCATCAATGACCGTGAACTTATTGATATCCTATTAATGGCAACCAATACCGCTTGTAAAATGAGTACAAAAGAAACCAACTGCCACTGGGTACATTACCGAGCTATAGATAATGCGCCAGCTGCTAGCTTTGCTAGTAACAATATACAATTAGCTTGTGAACAAGCAATTAATCAAGGACTAATAAAAGTAACTACTTCAATATATTAAAGATGAATCTGGATAACACCTCACAGATTTAATAATAAACAAACGTAAATCTTTAAAAGATAAGAAAATGTTATACTTTTTTTAGCTTGCTAATTATAATTTTGTTATTATCTTTTTATTGACTATATCAATACTTTGACACATTACATAAACATTGAGTTATCCCTAGGTTATTATGATTGAAGTTTCCATTGTTGCCTCAGAATTAAATCAGTTAAAACAGCAGCTGAATCAAACACGTCTATCACATCGTGATAGTACGTTAAAATCACGCCGCGAAATACTACTTCTAAAGCGTATTATTTTACGTTTCTGTGCGGCCTGCAAACATCATGACAGTGAGCTCGATAAGGAAATCGTTGATCTCGCAACTCGTATAGAACAAGTTGAAAACACATCAGATTTAACCATTCAAATAGCAACATTTGAAAGACTTATTAATCGCTACAAGATGAATGTTCAAAAAGAACATTCGGTAATGGAAGACCATATAACTTACTGTGGAGAAACATTACAGCGAGTGGTTGGACTACCATCAGGACTTAAACGCGATCTTCGCTCTCTTTTACAATACCCTTCTCACGATGGCAGTAAGCATATTCAACGCATTGTCCGATTAATTGAACTTTATGAGCGAGCGATTAAATTTATTTCTGTTGGTAAACTCTCTTCTGAAATTAATAGTAATGAAGTGATTGATAGTGATACCCAAGAACAATTAAGTAATGAGTTACAACATCTTATTTCTGAACTCGATTTTAATAATACGTCTGGTACTAAATTATTAGAAATCCGCAGTAAACTTCTTACCGGTACCGATGCCGTTTCACTGATTGATTTAGCGCTACAAACACTGCAACTGGTTCTTGAGGGTACAAACAACGAGCGTAAAGCATCACAGGTATTCGTAGGTGAAATGAATACTCAAGTCGCACAGATCATCAAAACGAGCGAACAAAATCAAAGCCAAGGCCAATCTTACTTAGAGCAGCGCTCTTTACTTAATGAAGAGTACTCACTTCTAATTAGACAAGCTGAAAACCTATTAGATAAGAAAGAAAGTGAACAAAAATACAAAGCTAAGATGGCAATGTTACTTAATGAAATGAATGACTTAGCAGAGCGTAATAGCGCAATGCAAGAGCGTGAAGCAGCACTGCTTGAGCGTCATGAATACACTACAAAAAAACTCAATAATTTATATGAAGAAACTCTTGAGCACCGTCGCCAGTTAAGTGAACAACAGCAACGTGTATTTAGAGACCCTCTAACTAAGGTATATAACCGTGCTGCAATGCATGAACGTTTAGATCTAGAATATAAACGTTGGGTCCGTCATCAGCACTCTCTGGTTTTAGCCATGATCGATATTGATCAATTTAAACGTATAAATGAACGATTTGGCCATTTAGCAGGCGATAAAGCACTTACCATTATTGCAAGAACCATCGAAAACCAAGTAACAGATACCGATTTTGTTGCTCGATTTAGCGGTGAAGAATTCTTAATTTTATTTACCGAAATCAGTAAAGAAGAACGAGAGAAGAAGCTTAAAGCGATTCAATTAGCCATTTCTAAATTGCCATTTAAATTTAAAAATGACCACGTTCAAGTCACGGTGTCAGTATGTTCCTCTGAGTTTACCAACAGTGATATTCCTGAAAAAGTAATTAAACGAACCATTGATACGCTTTATAAGCAAAAATCAAAAGGAAAAGAGCAATTCATTTATTTGTAATTACCCAAATTCTTATTATTTTTGGTGTAATTCTTTCAAAAACCTCTCATTTTTATTGTTTTTTCCTCGCTAATCCTTCCATTGCTGTGTAAGTTTAATAACTAAACAATAATAAAAACAGCTAGGGAGGCGCAATATGATTACTCATATTAGTCCTGCAGGTAGCATGGATTTGCTATCTCAATTAGAAGTTGATCAGTTAAAGAAAACCGCTTCTAGTGAACTTTATCGTATGTATCGGAACTGTACGTTAGCGGTATTAAACTCAGGCAGTCACACTGACAGCTCAAAAGAATTATTAGACAAATATAAGTCATTTGATGTCTCTGTCACGCGTCGAGATCGCGGAATTAAACTTGAGTTAAATAACCCACCAGAACACGCATTCGTTGATGGGACTATAATCAAAGGCATTCAAGAACACTTATTTTCTGTGTTACGCGACATGGTGTATGTGAACATGCAGATTGCTGATCACAACAAACTAAATCTCACTAAAGCCACTCACCTAACCAACTTAGTATTTAGTATTTTACGTAATGCAAAAGCCTTGCATACCGGCATTGAGCCTAACTTAGTGGTATGTTGGGGCGGACATTCAATTAATCCTATCGAATATCAATACACTCGTGAAGTAGGCCATGAACTTGGTTTACGAGAATTAAATATTTGTACTGGCTGTGGTCCCGGTGCAATGGAAGGCCCAATGAAAGGCGCTGCGATTGGTCATGCTAAGCAACGCTATAACGATAGTCGATTTGTTGGTTTGACTGAACCCTCAATTATTGCCGCTGAGCCACCAAACCCAATAGTCAATGAACTTATTATCATGCCTGATATCGAAAAACGTTTAGAAGCGTTTGTTCGTATGGCTCATGGTATCGTTATTTTTCCTGGTGGTCCGGGAACGGCTGAAGAGTTGCTTTATATCTTAGGGATCATGATGAACCCTGCAAACCGTCAGCAACCGATGCCTATCGTGCTTACTGGTCCAGAAGAGAGCGAAGATTATTTCCGCTCTATTGATACCTTTATCCGTGATACTTTAGGTGAAGAAGCGACTCAATATTATGAAATCGTTGTTGGTGATCCGGAGAAAGCGGCAATTATTATTAATCATGGTATCAAGAAAGTAAAAGAGTACCGTAAAGCAACGGATGATTCCTACAGCTTCAACTGGGCACTAAAAATTGAGCCTGAATTCCAATTACCTTTTGAACCAACTCATGAAGCGATGGCTGGTCTTGATTTACATCTAAACCAACCTACAGAAAGTCTTACTGCAAATCTTCGCCAAGCGTTCTCTGGTATCGTCTCTGGAAATGTAAAAGCAGAAGGCATTGCTGAAATAGAAAAGCATGGTGTGTTTAAGCTTCACGGTGATCCTGACTTAATGAAAAAAATGGATCGTCTACTGCAAGATTTTGTAAAACAGGGCCGAATGAAGCTGCCCGGTTCTAAATATGAACCTTGCTATGAAATCGTAGTTGATTAGGGCTGGAATATTTTACCTTCACTAACGTACAATAATATGCCTATGCACATTGCGTAGGCTTTTTCTTTTTTTATAGATAGGAATGAATACGTTATGGCAATTCATCTGGTTATTATTGACGCATTAAACCTCATTCGTCGCGTTCATTCTGCCCAACCAAATCAAGATGACATTCAAGCGGTTATTACCACAACCACTCGTACTATCAACCGTATCTTAAAAGAAACAGAACCGACTCATATCATTGCTGTGTTTGATCATCATCTCCAAGATCGAGGATGGCGTGCAGAGATCCTGCCTAAATATAAAGAAGATAGAAAACCCATGCCAGAAGCATTGCAAAAAGGCATGGATGAAATTCAAGAAGCTTGGTGGAAATTAGGGATTGATTCGCTGTTATCTGATGGTGATGAAGCGGATGATTTGGTTGCAACTTTAGCCAATAAAGTTGCTGCACATAATGAGCAGGTTACGATCATTTCTACCGATAAAGGTTATTGCCAGTTACTCTCCCCAACGTTACGTATCCGAGATTATTTTCAACATCGCTGGTTGGATGCTCCTTTTGTAGAAAAAGAGTTTGGTTTAAAGCCTGAACAATTGGCTGATTACTGGGGATTAGCTGGGATCAGTTCCAGTAAAATCACTGGTATTCCGGGAGTCGGCCCAAAAGCAGCCTTAGAAATTCTAACTCAATTCCCAACGATTGAGGCCGCAAACGAGTCTGAAGATCTTCCTAAAAAATACCGTAAGAAATTTGATGAGTATTATGAAACCGCTATTTTATGTCGTCAGGTTGCGGGGTTAAGAACGGATATTGAGCTTGGGTTTAATTTGCAAGATATACGATATGAGAAAGGGATTAGGGACTAGAATTATAGATCTCACAATCTATAGAAGCTAATGTGCTTTGGAACAAAAAAGCTGTTTGTCATCGCTGAGTTATCAACACCAAATATAGCCATCCTTCTTTTGAGGAAAAGCATATTAACTTCTATATACTCAGTTAATCTTAAATAAAAACGCCCGCTGATTATCAACATCAGCGGGCGTTTTTTATTTCTCAATAATTTGGATTACATCAATATTTGTATAACGAAATATTAATGTGGAGAAATATTTGAAATCGCTTGGATATGAACAGTGATTTCTTCACGGTCATGATACAAATGCTTAGCTTGAAGCTTGTATTGGAAACCGTTTTTCTTCAAGAAATCTTTTAGGTTTTCAATATCTTGGAGAACTTCATCGTAACGACCTTTCATTGGTAATTTAAGGTTAAATAGTGCTTCTTTCGCCCAACCTTTAATTAGCCATTCACCCATAAGGTGCGCAACACGAGCTGGTTTCTCAACCATGTCACAAATTAGCCATGTTACGTTCTTTCTTTGTGGCTCAAATTTAAAACCATCAACCATGTGGTGTTTCACTTGGCCTGTATCCATTAAGCTTTGAGCCATCATGCCGTTATCAATCGCATGAACAAACATAGAACGCTTAACCAGTTGGTAAGTCCAACCACCTGGACACGCACCTAAATCTACGCCCCACATACCAGAAGCCAAACGAGTATCCCACTCATCACGTGGAATAAATACGTGGAACGCTTCTTCCAGTTTCAATGTAGAACGGCTTGGTGCATCAGCAGGGAATTTAAGACGCGGAATACCCATAAAGAACTGAGAGTTATTATTAGTATAAGAATAACCAATGTAGCAGTGACCAGGTGCAATAAAGCAAACATGCAATACAGGGATTCGATTTGAATCTCGTGCTGTAAGCATCTCTTTACCACGTAAAGCTTGGCGCATTGGAACCGTAAATTTACGGCAGAACTTCAGTAGCTCTTTTGCTTCATTCGTAT
The DNA here is from genome assembly GCA_024206155.1 of Aliivibrio sp. GTDB lineage: Bacteria > Pseudomonadota > Gammaproteobacteria > Enterobacterales > Vibrionaceae > Aliivibrio. Next base: position 4,005 of record JAAGZR010000660.1, on the reverse strand, counting down.
CAGGTGTTTCAATGCGAATATCACCACAACAAGGCATTCCTTCAACATCAACTAAAGCTTCAAGAATTGGAGAAATACGATCATCTTTTGGTAGATCGCTTACTTCTGTAGCAACCGCAAACATTTGACGAGCAAAGATTAGCTCATTAAATTTAATCTCACGAATTAAACGGTCTGCATCGCCTTCCTGGTAGCATTCAAATAGCACATAGCCTGTATTATTTTTTAGGCGAGGAAAACCAAACACTTCTAGTTGAGTGGCTTTGTCTTGGATCTCACCTGCACACTCTTTTTCAAAACCAGAGCGACAATAGAACATTACTTGTTTCACTTTGAAACCTCAGTCAAACGATAAGTTGAAACAGCTAGCGTTAACCAACCGATAATAAAACAGAATCCACCTAATGGTGTTATTGGTCCAAACCATTTAACATCAGTGAACACTAACGCATATAAACTTCCACTGAAAAGTAGCATTCCAATGGTAAATAGCAAGGCGGCGTATGATACCCCTTTTGAAAATGAATTTCTCAACAAAATTCCACATCCAAACAAAGCAAGGGTATGCCACATCTGATATTGCACTGCAGTTTCATACACATCAAGAAGATAAGGTGATAAAACTGACTTTAAACCATGAGTGCCAAACGCTCCTAAGCCAACGGTTAGCGCCCCACTAAGACTAGAAATAAGTAAGCATTGACGACTATTCATCATCGACAATTTCCTGCTCGCTACGAGCTTTACTTAAAATCCACTCTCTAAAAGTAGCAATTCGGCCTGTATCTGCCTGCTTTTCACTGCATACTAAATAAAATGCATTTTTACTGATTAGCACTTCTTCAAATGGTGCGACTAAGCGACCTGCATCCAGTTCAGGTTGAGCCAGTACGTTATTACCTAACGCGATACCTTGCCCATGTGCAGCAGCTTGTAACACCATCGTTGAGTGACTAAAAATAGGACCTTGATTTACATTCATTCCCGCTAATTCGAATTGCTTTACAAACAACTTCCAGTCTTTACGAGAAGTATCATGTAATAATGTATGGAATCGTAAATCATCAATGGTCGCTAATGGCTTTTCATTCAGTAGTACCTGAGGTGAACACAGTGGTAAAAGCTGCTCTTGATACAAGAGTTCCACACGAAGACCTGGCCAATTTCCGCGACCGTAATAGATAGCGACATCAACATCCTCTGTTAATGAACCCTCATCCATATCAACCGCTTTAATGCGCACATCAATATCTGGTTCTTGATTATTAAAGTCCGATAATCTTGGTACTAACCATTGAATAGCAAAACTTGGTGGCAAACTAATGGTTAACGCGCCTTTAGCACTTCTTTCCAATACTTTATCTGTTGCTTCTGATAACGAAGAAAAAATTTCTTTAATATCTAGAAAATAACTTTGACCTTCTTCAGTAAGAAGTAAAGAACGATTACGACGGCGGAATAACTTCAAACCAAGAAATTCTTCTAACGCTTTGATTTGGTGGCTAACTGCCGCTTGAGTAACAAACAATTCTTCCGCTGCACGAGTAAAGCTTAAGTGTCTAGCTGCCGCTTCAAACACACGTAAAGAATTTAAAGGTGGTAATCTTCGAGACATAAAAACTCACATTCTGAACCATTAGTTTTTTTAATGCCTCGTATTATAAATTGTCCATTGCCGAACTACCAGATAAAACCTACTATTAGCCCCGTAGTTTAGAGCAAAGACATATATTCCTCCCTGAGTATTTTTTTCATGCCTCTAAACTGCATGTTGTGTTTGCATATTGGCTCGACGATTAGAGCCCGAGTATTGGTTCCAAAATATTTGTAAACAATACCCAATTATTTCCTGTATTTTTGACCTTTTGGTTAAGAAAATATTAGCACCGTTTAATACGGTGCTTTTTTTTGTCTGTAATTTTGACTTACGAGGCAGAAATCCGCATCATTCCTCTGTGTGCTAACTCCAATGAAGAAAATCCTTATGACTGCATTTAATGTTGAACTTGTCCGCTCTCAATTCCCAACTCTATTACAAGAAATAAATGAGCAACCTATTGCGTATTTTGATAGTGCGGCAACCACACAAAAACCATTAGCTGTATTAAGTGCAATCCAAGATTATTATCAAAAAAGTAATGCCAATGTGCATCGTGGTAGCCATAGTCTAACCGCCTCTGCGACGCTTCAATTTGAGCAAGCAAGAGAAACCATTCAACACTTCATTAATGCAAAAAGCAGTAAAGAAATAATTTGGACTCGAGGGGCAACAGAAGCAATTAATTTAATTGCTCAAACTTACGCTCGCAGCACGCTGCTAGTTGATGATGAAATTTTAGTTAGCGAATTAGAACATCACGCCAATATTGTTCCTTGGCAAATCGTTGCTGAGCAAACCGGTGCCAAAGTCATAAAAATCCCCATGAAGCCAGATTGCACATTAGATATGGATGCATTTGAGTCATTGGTAACTAAACGCACCAAAATTGTTGCTGTGGCTCAAGTAACTAACGTCACGGGCACATTAAATCCCGTTGATGATATTATTAAAGCAGCACATTTAGTGGGTGCGATTGTTGTTGTTGATGGCGCTCAAGGAATTGTTCATCATGATATTGATGTTCAAGCAATGGATGCCGATTTTTATGTCTTCTCTGGCCATAAATTATTTGCTCCAGCTGGCATTGGTGCTCTCTATGGCAAACAGCATTTATTAGAATCTATGCCAGTGTGGCATGGTGGCGGTAAAATGGTTGAGAAAGTCTCATTTGAGAAAACTACCTTTGCAGAGCTTCCAGGGAAATTTGAAGCTGGTACACCAAACGTTGCTGGTGCGATTGCTTTTGCTACCGCAATTAACTGGGTTAAGCAATTTGACCATGATGATCTTAATGCTCATATTAATGAACTTCGCCAGATGGCTATTGATGGCATCAAAGGTATTGAAGATTTACGCTTCATCGGTTTACAAGATAACGCCAGTCTATTCTCCTTTGTTATTGATGGTATCCACCACCAAGATATAGCGACTCTACTTGATCAACAAGGCATTGCCGTTCGCTCTGGTAATCATTGTGCTCATCCTATGTTAGATGCACTAGGACTCTCTGGCACTGTACGTGTTTCATTTGCCTTGTATAATACAAGGCAAGATGTTCAACGTTTTATCGACGCGCTAAATAAAGCCGCAGATATGCTATAAGCTCAAATTTAAGGTATTTTATTTATGTCTACATTCCCATCATCACCTTTTGGTTTTGACCTTACTCACACCACGGTTCTCAATTTAATGAGTGAAGCAAAAGGGTGGGAAGATCGTTACCGTAACGTGATTCAATTAGGTAAAAAGCTGCCTAAAATGCCTGAAGAACTGCAACAAGAGAACGTGACTATTTCTGGTTGTGAAAGTAAAGTGTGGTTACAACATGAAGTCATTGATGGCGTTTATCTCTTCTGTGCTGACTCTGATGCGCGTATCGTGCGTGGTTTAATTGCATTGGTAATGGCAGCAGTAAATAATAAAACCGCAGAAGAGATTAAGGCTTTTGATATAGATGGTTATTTTGCTCAATTGGGGTTAATTGAACATTTAAGCCCATCACGTGGTAATGGGCTTAAGGCGATCATTGAAACTATTAACGAAACTATACGCTCCGCTAGCTAGAATCTAGAACGCTTCGCTTCTATAAGAGCAAAAGAGCGGATATGAGCAGTTAAACAATCAACACTGACATACACGTTCTTATAGTCTCTAGTCTCTAGTCTCTAAGAAGAGTGTTTCTCAATCAACTTCTCTACAATTCTCGACACCGCAACAAAACCAAAGGTCGCAGTTACCACCGTAGCTGCACCAAAACCACTCGCACAATCCATACGCTTAGGTCCTTCAGCAGTTGCTTTAGTCGCACATACTGAGCCATCTGCTTGTGGGTATTTCAAATGCTCTGTTGAGTACACACAATCAATACCAAATTTACGCTTTGGATTTTTCGTAAAATTATGGTG
>JAAGZR010000103.1 GCA_024206155.1 Aliivibrio sp. | reverse complement strand
TGCACATCAAATCCGTGTCCAATTCTCATTATTTGGTTTCCTTTTTCATTTTTTGAAGATAGAACGCTGCTAAATCAAGATCTTCTGGCTGGGTGATCTTTAAGTTATCGGCACGGCCTTGAACCAATTTAGGTTGATGCCCCATCAACTCAATAGCTGAAGATTCATCGGTTATTGATAGCCCCTTATCTAGCCCTATTTTTAAAGCTAAATAAAGCAGTTCTGCGGTAAATAACTGTGGCGTAAGTGCATGCCATAATACACTACGGTCGATAGTCTTCTCTATTGTTGTATCTGTGTTTGCTTGTTTCATTGTATCCCGAACAGGCGTCGCTAATATACCTCCTACGTGCTCTGGAATAACGTCATCAATCAACTTTTCAATATCAGAATGACGGATGCAAGGACGAGCGGCATCATGAACCATAACCCATTCAGTTAATTGATTTTCTTGAACATACGATAGGCCGGATAATACGGAGTCGGCTCTTTCTTTACCACCAGAGACTCGAATAACACGACTGTCTTGCGCAATAGCGAGTTCAGGGAAGTAGGGATCTCCATCTGTAATAGCAACAACCACATTTTCAATCAAAGGATAAGAAAGGAGCTGTTCGATGGTATGCTCTAAAATGGTTTTTCCATTTAAAACTAAATATTGCTTTGGGCGATCCGCTTTCATGCGGCTACCAACACCTGCTGCTGGAACTATTGCAACAATAGAAGACGGTTTGGTTGATGTCATCAATTACCCCTCACTATTTTCATCTATGATTCGGTAAAATGTTTCGCCTTTTTTTATCATTCCTAATTCATGACGGGCTCTTTCTTCAATCGCTTCTGAGCCTTTTTTCAAATCGTCAATTTCAGCAAACATCTGTTGATTACGATTTCTTAAGCCTTGATTCACTTCTTCTTGCAGAGCGACATCACTTGATACTTGCGAATAATCGGACATTCCATTTTTTCCAAACCATAAGGTGTATTGCAACCACCCTAAAGCAATCAATAAGAAAATGGCAAATGTACGCATAATGGCTCCGGAAATAGGAAATGATAAAAGAAAGCTAACTATATCAATCCATCATTAGAACTTCACTAGCTGTCTTGCTGAAATAAAAAAAACCGCCTCAGATGAGACGGTTTTTATATCTAAATTCTAATCGAACGATTAAAGAATCAAGTCATACTCTCAAAAATTGAGATTATTGACCTTTAACTTCTTTAAGACCGTTGAATGGCGCTAGTTCACCTAGAGCTTCTTCGATACGGATTAGTTGGTTGTACTTAGCAACACGGTCAGAACGGCTCATAGAACCAGTTTTGATTTGACCTGCAGCTGTACCAACTGCTAGATCAGCAATTGTTGCATCTTCAGTTTCGCCAGAACGGTGAGAGATAACTGCTGTGAAACCAGCATCTTTAGCCATCTTGATTGCAGCTAGAGTCTCTGTAAGTGAACCGATTTGGTTGAACTTGATAAGGATTGAGTTAGTGATGCCTTCTTCGATACCACGAGCAAGAATCTTAGTGTTTGTAACGAATAGATCGTCACCAACTAGTTGGATTTTGTCGCCTAGAAGTTCAGTTTGGTGTTTGAAACCAGTCCAATCAGACTCGTCAAGACCATCTTCGATAGATACGATTGGGAATTGCTCAACAAGACCAGCTAGGTAATGGTTGAACTCTTCAGCAGTAAATTTCTTACCTTCGCCTTTAAGGTCGTAGATGCCGTCTTCTTTGTTGAAGAACTCAGAAGCAGCACAGTCCATAGCAAGAGTAACGTCTTTACCTAGCTCGTAACCAGCAGCTGCAACAGCTTCTGCGATAACTTCTAGAGCTTCAGCGTTAGATTTAAGGTTAGGAGCGAAACCACCTTCATCACCAACTGCTGTGCTGTAGCCTTTAGACTTAAGAACTTTAGCTAGGTTGTGGAATACTTCAGCACCGATACGTAGAGCTTCTTTAAGAGTTTTAGCGCCAACTGGTTGGATCATGAACTCTTGGATGTCAACGTTGTTATCAGCGTGCTCACCACCGTTGATGATGTTCATCATTGGTAGAGGCATAGAGAATACGCCTGGAGTGCCGTTTAGGTCAGCAATGTGAGCGTAAAGAGGCATAGACTTAGCTGCTGCAGCTGCTTTAGCATTCGCTAGAGAAACAGCAAGGATTGCGTTAGCACCGAAGTTTGCTTTGTTGTCTGTACCATCTAAATCGATCATGATTTGGTCGATTTCAGCTTGGTTTTTCGCGTCTTTGCCGATTAGAGCTTCTGCGATTGGACCATTTACAGCTGCGATAGCTTTAAGAACACCTTTACCTAGGAAACGAGATTTGTCGCCATCACGTAGCTCAAGAGCTTCACGAGAACCTGTAGATGCGCCAGATGGAGCAGCAGCCATACCTACAAAACCACTTTCTAGGTGAACTTCAGCTTCAACTGTTGGGTTACCACGAGAATCGATGATTTCACGACCTAGAACTTTAACGATCTTAGACATTGTGTTTCCTCTACTTTATCTTTAATTTAAAAGCTAAAAATAGCTGCTACAACATTGAGCAGCTATCCGTAATATCCTATTACTTTTCGAATTCACCGCGTGCATTTACGCCCGCAGCTTTAACAAAACCTTCAAATAATGGGTGACCATCACGAGGTGTTGATGTGAATTCTGGGTGGAATTGAGCAGCCACAAACCATGGGTGGTTAGGGATTTCAATAATTTCCACCAGCTTCTTATCAGCTGATAGGCCAGAAATCTTAAGACCGGCTTTTTCAAGCTGAGGAAGTAAATTATTATTTACTTCATAACGGTGACGGTGACGCTCTTCAACAGTTGCGTTACCGTAAAGCTCACGAGCTTTTGAACCTTTAGCAAGGTGACACAGTTGAGAACCAAGACGCATTGTACCGCCTAGATCTGATTTCTCAGTACGTTCTTCAACGTTGCCGTCGCCATCAATCCACTCAGTGATTAAACCAACTACAGGGTACTTCGTGTCTTTAGAGAATTCAGAAGAGTGAGCCCCTTCCATATTAGCAACGTTACGCGCATATTCAATTAACGCAACTTGCATACCCAGACAGATTCCTAAATATGGTACTTCATTTTCACGAGCGTATTGAGCAGCAAGGATCTTGCCTTCAACACCGCGGTCACCGAAACCACCAGGAACTAGAATTGCGTCTAGACCTTCTAGGATTTCAGTACCTTTAGATTCTACATCTTGTGAATCTACATATTTAATAGTGACGTTTAGACGGTTTTTCAAGCCCGCATGTTTTAATGCTTCGTTTACTGACTTGTAAGCGTCTGGTAATTCGATGTATTTACCAACCATACCGATAGTAACTTCACCAGTAGGGTTTGCTTCTTCATAAATTACTTGTTCCCACTCAGAAAGATCAGCTTCAGGAGCTGTAATACCAAAGCGTTGACATACTAGATCATCAGTACCTTGTGCTTTGATAAGTTGTGGGATTTTGTAGATTGAATCTACGTCTTTCATTGAGATAACTGCTTTTTCTTGAACATTACAGAAAAGAGCAATTTTCTTACGTTCGTTCGCTGGGATAACACGATCAGAACGACAAACTAGGATATCTGGTTGGATACCGATAGATAGTAGTTCTTTTACTGAGTGTTGAGTTGGCTTAGTTTTAAGCTCGCCTGCAGCGCCTAAGTAAGGAACCAGTGTTAAGTGCATAAACATAGCACGCTCACGGCCTAACTCTACTGCTAGCTGACGAATCGCTTCCATGAACGGTAGAGATTCGATATCACCAACTGTACCACCAACTTCTACGATTGCGATATCGTGGCCTTCAGCGCCAGAAATAACACGTTCTTTAATCGCATTAGTAATATGAGGGATAACTTGGATTGTTGCACCTAAGTAGTCACCGCGACGTTCTTTACGTAGAACATCTGCGTATACACGACCAGCGGTAAAGTTATTACGCTTAGTCATTTTGGTGCGGATGAAGCGCTCGTAGTGACCTAAGTCTAGATCGGTTTCTGCGCCGTCTTCCGTGACGAATACTTCACCGTGTTGAGTTGGGCTCATTGTGCCTGGATCAACGTTGATGTATGGATCAAGCTTCATCATAGTGACTTTTAAGCCACGAGCTTCAAGAATAGCTGCTAATGATGCTGCTGCAATACCTTTACCTAGTGAGGATACAACCCCGCCAGTTACAAAAATGTAATTCGTCGTCATACGTTACCTGAAATTG
>JAAGZR010000659.1 GCA_024206155.1 Aliivibrio sp. | reverse complement strand
TGAGAAGCACCACGACCACCGCGCCAGTCTTTAGCAGAAGGACCATCTACAGTTTTTTGAGTTGCTGTAGTAGCGTGAACTGTAGTCATAAGGCCAGATTCGATACCGAACTTGTCGTTAAGAACTTTAGCAACAGGTGCTAGACAGTTAGTAGTACAAGAAGCGTTAGAAACGATGTCTTGACCAGCGTAAGAAGCGTGGTTAACGCCCATTACGAACATTGGAGTAGCGTCTTTAGAAGGACCAGTAAGAACTACTTTTTTCGCGCCAGCAGTGATGTGCTTACGAGCAGTTTCGTCGTCTAGGAAAAGACCAGTAGCTTCAGCTACAACGTCAACGTTGATTGCATCCCACTTAAGATCTTCTGGGTTACGCTCAGCAGTTACACGTACAGTTTTGCCGTTTACTACTAGGTTACCGTCTACAACTTCAACTGTACCGTTGAAACGGCCGTGAGTTGAATCGTACTTAAGCATGTAAGCCATGTATTCAACGTCGATAAGATCGTTAATACCAACAACTTCGATGTCGTTGCGCTCTACAGATGCACGGAAAACAAAACGTCCAATACGGCCAAAACCGTTAATACCTACTTTGATAGTCATTATAGTTGCTCCACAACTTAAATTTGAATTTCAGGTTTAAATTAACTGGTAGTAAAATTACAAAATCCTGAGCCAACCTGCAAGCAAAAATGCCATTTATATTGTTTAAAATCAAAAAATAGACCATATTCTGTTAATATAAAGAAAAATTCTTACGTAATTTATAGAAAGTCTGGTCAATTAATAACCGTAATGACATGTTATGAAAAATAGTGACATAACTATTAACGCCATTTTGCTGGGTTGCTGTAAAATTACTTTGGCAAATTATGTGCTACAAAGGTGAGTAGAAGCAAGGTTTAATTTAAATAAGTCTTAGGGGTAGAATTTCAAATGGACAGATCAAAACAGTTTTCAGAATTTACAGAAGCAGATTGGCAAGAGACTCTGACTCAAGAAGAGTTTGATATTTGTAGAAAACAAGGTACTGAAGCGCCTTTTTCAGGAAAGCTGTTGCATAATAAATCAACAGGGGATTATAACTGTACCTGTTGCCAAACTATTTTATTTGTTTCTGAGAATAAATACGATTCTGGATGTGGTTGGCCAAGTTTTGATGCCCCAGCGAATGATCAGGTAATTCGATATATTGAGGATAATAGCCATGGAATGCAAAGAACAGAGATCCGCTGTCGTCAATGCGACAGTCATTTAGGCCATGTGTTTAATGATGGCCCTAAGACAACGGGTGAACGTTTTTGTGTTAATTCAGTATCGCTACATTTTAATAATAAAAACTAGCAGTGGAAATATTGGTTAGCTTTAATGCAGTAAAAAAGGAGCACAGGCTCCTTTTTACTTCTGAATTACTTTTTTATTTGAACTGGTAGTAAAGAGGGGTGGAAGTTTTGCGCTTCAATACTTTTTGTTATTGTTTCACTGCTTTTTAGTAATGTTTCTTTTTCTTCCGCTGTAAATTGATACAGTAAATCCAATTGTTTTTCTGAAGCCACTTGCAGTTGAAATTCTTTACCTACTAAAGCCCAAATATATGCGTGCTTTTTATTGCCTTCTTTGTGGTTGATACTAGCAAGTGATTTAATGATTATGGAGTATAATTCATTTTCATAATCTTTTTCTGTTAGTAACTCTAATGAATGATTAAGAATTAGAATGGTTTTATTTCCATCACGTTGCGTATAAAAAGTGGCAAGTGCGTATTGTAACTCGGCAGATTCTAATGCTTTTGTTCCTTCTAATTGCAAAAACTCACGCAGCGCTTGTTTATCTCCAGTTGTCCAACGGTAAAAAAGAACCTTTGGTACTTTAGAGGTTTGAAGTTCTAATGATAAAACATCGATAGCATCATAAGTATGAAGCAGAGCTTCAGAGCGTTTGGTTTTAATCTCTTTAGCGGTAATCGGTTCAATTTGCGCTGCGGAGGTTAAGCATTGCTGATATTTATACGTTGCTTTTATTGTGTCTAATTTATCAAGATCACTTTGACTCTTTAATACTTCAAAACGACTCAATATAAGTGCCTCTCTTTGGTTCAAGCATTGGCCATCACGCATATTTAATTGTTGGCACTGTAAGCTTGCATGCTCTTCACATAATTGTTCTGTTGTCGGTTTTGAATCAAAACAGCCAGATACTAAAAGAGTAGTAAGCGCCACTAAGGTAAATCGTTGAGTCATTAAAAGCATGATGATCCTATAGATAGAAAAAGAGGAAACGTGATCCATTACACCAATTTATCGGCAGTATGTTGACTAACATTAATCAAAAGATATGGTTTCTGAGTCGCTAATATAGGGAATAAACAATGGATATTAATAAATTACTAGAATCGATGACACCAGAAGTATTTCAAAATTTGCAATATGCTGTCGAAACAGGAAAGTGGCATAATGGTACGCCGTTATCTCAAGAGCAAAGAAGCACTTGCATGCAAGCAATGATGTTGTACCAATCAATGCATAATAAAGAAGCTCAACATATGACGGTTGCAGAAGGTGGTGAAATCAGTTTTAAATCAAAAGCAGAACTTAAAAAGCAATTTTCAAAAGGGCAAGAAGATATCGTCCGGGTTAACGTATCATCAGAATAATTGGTAATACTTTGCATCTTCTCTTTTTTGAGATTTATATCTTATTGATGAGAATATTAATGCAACATTGGTCCCAAAAAAAATCTATAAAATTGTCGATAAGTAGTAACTCAAGTACATTATCGACAATTTCTTTCGTAGACTAAATAAGTGGCATAATGAAAAAAACAAAGGGACAAGTTTTAATTAAATTTGCGGCATTTGCTGCTGTATTCATATTACTTGCCGTTATTGCGGCACCTAAGTTTCTTAATAGTGACTCTGTAAATAATGCCTCACAAGGTTCTTTAACCTTATATTCAGAATAAAACTATCGCAATGCTTGTAGAATCCTGAACGGTGTTAGCTCTTCCTTTATTTTACGCTCGCCACTCTTTCATGAGGTGCAGGTAATTCACTTCCACAGTGCTTACAATGCATTGCATCAGATTCATGCCCCCCTTTTACACAATTTGGACAACGTACCAGATTTCTGTGCGCGTTCATTTCTTGGTTCAATTCTGCAGTTATAATCCCGGTAGGTACGGCAAGAATCGAATAGCCTAATAACATTGTTAATGAAGCCACAGCTTTACCCAGTGCTGTATGCGGAACCAAATCACCATAGCCCACTGTCGTAATTGTTACTATTGCCCAATAAATGCTTTGGGGAATGCTAGTAAACCCATTTTCAGGTCCTTCAATAACGAACATCAAAGAACCAAAAACAGAAACTAAAATAGCCACAGTACTAAAGAAGATGAAGATTTTTCTTTTTGCCATCAATAGAGAACGTAAAAGAATATTGGAATCTTGTAAGTAGCGAACTAACTTTAATACTCTAAATATTCTCATTACGCGTAAAAGACGAATGATAGCGATGTAGCTTGCGCTTGGAAAAAATAATGCTAGATAAGTTGGAAGTATTGCAAGTAGGTCAATAACACCATAAAAGCTTTTCGCATAAGAACTAGGTTTTGGTGAGCAGTATAATCGTAAAATGTATTCGACAGTGAATATAACGGTAAAAATATATTCTAATTGCCATAACAATTCACCATATACGGCATTGACTGAGCTGATCGAATCTAAGATTAATGTCGCTTGAGAAGTCAAGATTAATACGATCAATGCGATATCAAATCGCTTACCAGCTTTAGTGTGTGTGCCAAATATCGTTGCATATAAATAATGTTTAAGGCGTTTAGTATTCATGATTAATTTTTGTGCTTAATGATAGGCGATCTTTTATTAAGAATAATAAAAAAACAGCCTACTCTCTAGTACAAGTTTAAATTGTAGGTATCTTATAGAAGGTAAAGAGTCGTAATATTTACAATTAAGTGATCTAGAGCAACTTATTTGATGCATAAACAATGTGAATCTGTGCGGAGATATACTACTCTTTACTAGCACGAAGATTTCACCATAATTTGTCATTTTTGGCCTTTATTATGTAGTTTTATTACAACTTACATTTTCCATAATGAAGTTTTTATCATTAGCTATCATTTTTTATTTCATTTTAATTTTATATAAATATCTGATATTAAATGTAATTATACTGTGATATCCGTCTAGGGTAAGACGAAAGTGGTAAATAAATTCTCATAACTGATCTGAATCAATACTTTTCAAATTGTGAAATAATATAATCAGTTTTGAAAACAATTTACTAAGAAGTAAAAGCAGGATTACCAGAAAATTGGTTGAGCTTAACTGCAAAAAAGTATGAAAAAGCAGAATCCTTACTAAATAGTTTTTAATGAATTTTATAGTTTTTATTTTTAGGAGAAACAATATGCCTGTAACTAATTTAGCTGAACTTGATGCTCTAGTAGCACGCGTTAAAGCGGCGCAAAAAGAATTTGCGAACTTTCCACAAGAGAAAGTTGATGAAATCTTCCGTGCAGCGTCTCTAGCGGCTTCAACAGCTCGTATTGAACTTGCAAAAATGGCAGCAACTGAATCTGGCATGGGTATCATGGAAGATAAAGTTATCAAAAACCACTTTGCTTCTGAGTTTATTTACAATAAATACAAAGATGAACTAACGTGCGGCATCATCGACCGTAACGATGAAGGCGGCACGATAACTATTGCTGAACCTCTAGGTATTGTTTGTGCAATCGTTCCAACGACAAACCCTACTTCAACAGCAATTTTTAAAGCGTTAATCTGTCTTAAAACTCGTAATGGTTGTATTTTCTCTCCACACCCACGTGCTAAAAATGCAACTAACTACGCTGCTAAAGTTGTATTAGACGCAGCAATTAAAGCGGGTGCACCAAAAGACATTATCGGTTGGATTGACCAGCCATCTGTTGAATTGTCAAATACATTAATGAAGCATGACGATATCAACATGATCCTTGCTACTGGCGGTCCAGGCATGGTTAAAGCGGCTTACTCTTCGGGTAAACCTGCAATCGGTGTTGGCGCAGGTAATACACCTGTAGTTATCGACGAAACTGCTGATATCAAACGTGCTGTTTCTTCTATCCTAATGTCTAAAACATTCGATAACGGCGTTATTTGTGCTTCTGAGCAAGCGGCAATCGTTGTTGAATCTATTTACGATGAAGTTAAAGCTCGTTTCGCTAAATACGGCGCGGTTGTTCTAAACAAAGAAGACGCAAATAAAGTACGTAAAGTACTGCTTATTGATGGCGCACTTAACGCTAACATCGTTGGCCAACCAGCATACAAAATCGCTGAGTTAGCAAATGTTAAAGTACCTACATCTACTAAAATTCTTATCGGTGAAGGCTTAGAAGCTTCATGGGATGACGAATTTGCTCATGAGAAACTATCTCCAACGCTAGGTCTATTTAAAGCGAAAGACTTTGAAGATGCAGTACGTCAAGCGGGCATCGTATTAGACATAGGTGGTGTTGGTCATACTTCAGTTCTTTACACTGACCAAGATAATAACGAAGAGCGTATCGCGTACTTCGGTGACAAAATGAAAACTGCTCGTATTCTTGTTAATACACCAGCATCTCAAGGTGGTATCGGTGACCTTTACAACTTTGAATTAGCACCTTCACTAACGTTAGGTTGTGGTTCTTGGGGTGGTAACGCTATCTCTGAAAACGTAGGTCCTAAGCACCTTATCAACAAGAAAATTGTAGCTAAGCGAGCAGAAAATATGTTGTGGCATAAACTACCAAAATCTATCTATTTCCGTCGTGGTTGTTTACCAATTGCAATGACTGACCTTGAAGGTAAAAAACGTGCATTAATCGTTACTGACCGTTTCTTATTCAACAACGGTTACATCGATGACCTACGCTCAATCTTAAAAGAGAAAGGCATGGAAGTTGAAGTGTTCCATGAAGTAGAAGCAGATCCAACATTAGCAGTAGTTAAAGCTGGTGCTGAAGCATGTGCAAGCTACCAACCTGATGTTATCTTGGCGGTTGGTGGTGGTTCACCAATGGATGCTGCGAAAATCATGTGGGTAATGTACGAGCACCCAGAAACTGATTTCGAAGACCTATCTATGCGATTTATGGATATCCGTAAACGTATTTACAAGTTCCCTAAAATGGGTCAAAAAGCTGAACTAGTATGTATCACAACGACTTCTGGTACAGGTTCTGAAGTTACACCATTTGCTGTTGTAACTGATGAAAAAACAGGTCAAAAATACCCATTAGCAGATTACGAACTAACGCCAAACATGGCTGTTGTTGATGCTAACCTTGTAATGGATATGCCTAAGTCTTTATGTGCATTCGGTGGTTACGATGCAGTAACTCACGCATTAGAAGCTTACGTTTCTGTTCTTGCAAACGAATACTCAGACGGTCACGCTCTGCAATCACTTAAGATGCTTAAAGAGTACTTACCAAGCTCTTATGCTAACGGTAAGAAAGATCCAATCGCTCGTGAGAAAGTTCACAATGCAGCAACAATCGCTGGTATGTCTTTTGCGCAGTCTTTCCTAGGTGTGTGTCACTCAATGGCGCATAAATTAGGTGCAGAATTCCACATTCCACACGGCCTTGCTAACGCATTATTAATTGCTAACACAGTACGTTTTAATGCGACTAACAACCCAACTAAACAAGCTGCTTTCTCTCAGTACGACCGTCCTAAAGCACGTGCTCGTTACGCTGAAATTGCAGAGCATTTAGGTTACCGTGAAGGCAATACTGAAACGAAAGTTAATGCATTACTTGGTTGGTTAGAGGAGCTTAAAATTGCACTGGATATTCCAATGTCAATTCAAGCGGCTGGCGTTAACGAAGCTGAATTCATGGCAAAAGTGGATTCAATTGCTGAAGATGCGTTTGATGACCAATGTACAGGTGCTAACCCACGTTACCCATTGATCAAAGAGCTTAAAGAAGTATTAATCGCTTCTTACTACGGTACGGCTTACGCTGACGTAATGGACGCACCAGAAGTTAAAGAAGTAGTAAAAGCGAAAAAAGCAAAGAAATAATTCGATGCTAACAAGCTAGAGTATTTTCACTAGTATTTTGAAAATATGAGAACAATAAAAACCACCTTATTTCAAGGTGGTTTTTTTTATGTCTGCGATATTTTACTTATTGTGGTTTGTATAAGCCAAATGAAAGGAATTAGATATAAAGAAGTTGTGTTTGATTGGTACTACGCTGTGGCCTCAATAATACGGCCATTGAAATAGTCATTCTTTAATATGTATTCAGTGTTTTTTATCAACTCTTGATTGATTGAATTCAGCTTAGACTCTGATAGTAAGCTAGAAAGACAAGGAGTGACTCCACCAACTCTAATATTAAAAGGATTTAATTCTTTAGCCCAACTCTTTGTTAGACCTGCGAGCAATGAAGCTGAATGACCTAGTTGCTGAACTTGTGGTGAAAATTTCTGATACCCTAAATTAATTATCACGCCTTCTTTATTATGATCTTTCATATGGTTCGCGGCATATTGACCATAAGAAAATAAGCTTTCAGTTAGTTCAATTAGCTGAGAAGGAGCATCATGCTGGTGATGTGAAAACAAGCTTGGCAGAGCAACATCAGTATAATTGTTAATTAAAACATCGATTCCATTAGTAAACGTTTCATCAATGGAATGGAATAAATCATGAATACTTTTCGTCGATTGGTCGTGTAATTCATAACTAATAATATTTGGGTTTAATTGATCGCAAAGTCGATGTGTCTCGTGCAACTGATAGTGATCTGAATCAGCAATAATAAGGGACGCACCAAGTGAGGAAAAATGACACGCAACAGCTCGGCCCATAAAATTACCAGCAGATGTTATCAGAATAGTAGAATGTTCAATTTGCATAGCATTCCTTCCTCAAAGCATTTCACATTGTTGTTAAATAAAAGTGCTTTAATAATGGGATAGAAATATTACATCTGCTGTGAGCTTGGCTAGAAATGGTGATTAAATTGTATTCAATTATCTAATTTATGCACTAAATCACATAAACCATGTGAATAATGCCTTTTTAGAGGTAATAATTTATGATGTCTGAACAAGGGTAGAGAACGACAGATTAAACGTATAGATTCATTTCTGAATGGCGCTTAGCAGTTACCAACTCATTATAAAGATCTTGAGGGATAGCATTAAAGATCTCATTACCTGATTCTAGTTGGCGACGTTGATGACCAGATAGGTTGTGATACACGTCTTCTGGTAGGTCGTGGGTATCTTGTGGCATATAAGCCATAGCATCAGGGGCTAGTCCATGTAATAGTTTTGCACTTGCTAAACCACCATTATGAAATTGGTTTGCTTGTGAAGCGGCGCGAGAGTAGCTTTCTTCATTACTACGTAAAATCTGAGCGTCAGCTAATTGAAAGCGTTGACGAAGAAGATCTTCTGTAACTTTTTTCTCATCTATTTTTTCAACAGGTGTATTTTCACGTAAGTCATTAGACAGTAAAGACATCATTAAAGCGAAATCTGCACGGCGACCTGCTTCCATAGCATGGTTTAGGTTTGAACCGTATTGAATTTCACTGATTAACTCGGCTTTATCTAAAGTATGTACTTTCATGAATCAATTCCTCTTGATGATAAATACTTATCGGAAAAGGATTCAAAAACTTTAGTCTTTTTAGGAAAAAAATTGCCGTTTTTTTTAATTAATAGCGTTAAGTGGCAAAGAGTTACCGTTAATAATGAAAGATAAAAAAAAGGTCAGTATAAATACCGACCTTTTTGGTTGAAAGGTAGCCGAAATAATACGGCAACTTCAAGTGAATTATTTTGCTAGGTTTTCTTCTACGAAAGACCAGTTTACTAGAGCCCAGAACGCACCCATGTAATCAGGACGAACGTTACGGAAATCGATGTAGTAGGCGTGTTCCCATAGGTCAACAGTTAGAAGCGGTGTAACGCCTTCTTCTGTTAGTGGAGTACCTGCATTTGATGTATTAACGATAGCTAGAGAGCCGTCAGCGTTCTTAACAAGCCAAGTCCAAGAAGAACCAAAGTTGTTGATCGCAGAATCTGTGAATTGTGCTTTGAATTCTTCAAAAGAACCAAATGCAGCATCGATAGCAGCAGCTACAGCGCCTGTTGGTTGACCACCAGCGTTTGGAGCTAGGCAGTTCCAGTAGAACGTGTGGTTCCAGATTTGTGCTGCGTTATTGAAAACACCACCAGTAGAAGTCTTAACGATCTCTTCTAGTGTTTTGCCTTCAAATTCAGTACCTGGGATAAGGCCATTAAGCTTAACAACATAAGTGTTGTGGTGCTTACCGTGGTGGTAATCTAAAGTCTCAGCAGAGATATGTGGTTCTAATGCGTCTTTTGCGAACGGTAGAGCTGGTAATTCAAATGACATTGCTCATGTCTCCATGTTGTAAGAGGTCTACGCCTCACTAATATTCCAAAAAACATACACTCAACGGAGTGTAGAATTTATTCTGACTTCGCTCTGATTCTAGCAAGTTTTGATTTTATTAAAAGAAAAAGTGGATTATTTTCAATAAATAATACCACCACAAATATTAGGTATTTTTTTCTGAGTGCATAAGAAGTAGAATGAATACAACTTAGTGTCGACCCATTAGAGGATACAATGGAAACTATCGATAAGATCAAACAACAAATTGCTGAAAACCACATCATTCTATACATGAAAGGCTCACCTAAGCTTCCAAGCTGTGGATTTTCATCTCAAGCTTCTCAAGCACTAATGAACTGCGGCGAGAAATTTGCTTATGTAGATATTTTACAAAACCCAGACATTCGTGCTGAGCTTCCTGCATACGCACAATGGCCTACTTTCCCACAGCTATGGGTTGAAGGTGAATTAATTGGCGGTTGTGACATCATTTTGGAAATGTTCCAAAAAGGTGAGCTTCAGCCATTAGTTAAAGAAGCTGCAGAGCGTAATGCTCCTGCTGCGGAATAAGAACTAGAACATAGATCATTTAGTTCCTTAGATTGATTTAAAAAACCACGTATTACTACGTGGTTTTTTTTATATTTTTGCCTTTTCAAAAGCAAGCGCTTGTAACTTAGCTAAGGGGGATTTCCCTTCCTTCAGTTTACGTAGCCACTTTTCTTCAATGATTTCTTTTTCGTCATCTAAACGCATTTCGCAATAAACTAAGTAAACAATATAAGCGGTTTCGTAATCGGTAATATCTGAAAGTTGAATATCAGAGATTAAGCGGTTTGCTTCACCGTATCGGTTCATTTTTAATTGCCATAAAGCGGATAATGCTCGTTGCGCAGCAATGCAAGGTATGCCACGTAAACGCCCTTTTAATTTTGCACTGACTCGTTGCCATGAACTTTCAGGCGACCAGTCTTGTAACGTTTCTTCTGACGCAAGAAAAAGATCACCCCATGCGGCCATTGCTCTTTTTCCTGCAGAGTCAAATGCAGAATTTGGCAATAAATAAGCGTATTTAGTGAGTAAGTCGAATGCATCGTATCGTTCTCCTTTTGCAAGAAGAGACCAAATGAGGTGACTAAATCTTAAATACGAGTAGGGAGCAAGCTCAAATCCTTTTTTCCAGTAGCGAGCAGCAATAGATAAGTTATCTCGGTTAAACGCTATTTGAGCTTTTAAATCAAGCAAACTTAAGCTACTAGTTTCATTTTTTAGTAATAATGAATCGACTAGTTGGTTAGCGTTATCAAAATCATTTTGTGCGATATAGATTTCTGCTTGTTGGATTTCAGCTTCAATCGACTCTTTAATTATGGATAGTAAGGCTTTATTCACGCTCAACGCTTCTGGCAGTCGGTTCACTTTGATGAGACGAGATGTCAGTTTAAGCATTGAGTCTTTAAGGATGATTTTATTTGGTGCTTTGAATATAAGAGGTTTAACACCAGAGAGCCCATCTTTTGTATAAGCGGCAATCATCCCCATCGCGAATTGACGTTTTACTAAATCATGGTTAATAACCTTGATAATTTCTTCTGGGCGAATTGGCTTTTGGATATACTTTTCAGGGACATAATCGGTATATGCTAACTCAATTTGTGGGTCTTCATTACCAGTTACGACATAGACCAGAGTATTGTCGGTAATCAATCGTAATAGACGTAATTGCTCTAGCATCTGAAGACCAGTACTACCATGGCCAAGATTATGGTCTACAAAAAGGACGTCGAATTTTTTTTGCTTACAATTGCCTACCGCAGCGCCTGCTGTTGGGCAGCAAGCAATGTTATTAGTCGGTACACCGATACGACTGAGTAATGCACGAATTGCATTTTGAATAACAGTACTGTCGTCAATGATGAGAAAAGAAGAGAGTTTAATTAGTTTCATAGAAAATAGACAGGCCATAACTAGACAGAGCAAGAGTATAGCAACAGTCTTACTTAAATATAGAAAAAAAAACGAATAGCTGAGTAAAAATATTTGATCTTAATGTAAAAAACGACAGAGTTAACTGTCGTTTTATATCGATTACCATTAATTATGCAACAATAATGTAACCATTAGGCAGTATTAATAGATTAAAGTACCATTGCTGCAATCCAACCAAATGCAATTAATGGCAGGTTGTAATGTAGGAATGTAGGTACTACGGTTTCCCATACGTGCTCATGTTGGCCATCTGCATTTAGACCTGACGTTGGGCCTAGTGTAGAATCTGATGCAGGGGAGCCAGCATCACCTAGAGCAGCAGCAGTACCAACCAATGCAATGGTTGCCATTGGCGAAAAGCCAAATGCTACTGCAAGAGGTACGTAGATGGTTGCAATGATCGGAATAGTTGAGAACGATGAGCCAATGCCCATGGTTACTAATAGACCAACAATTAACATTAATAATGCCGCTAATGGTTTATTGTCACCGATAGATGTTGATAATGATTCGACTAGGATTTCAACGCCACCCGTTGCTTTCATTACCGCAGCAAAACCGGCAGCTGAGATCATAATGAAGCCAATCATAGCCATCATGTGAACACCACGAGTAAAGACATCTTGAGTTTCTTTCCAAGCGATAACACCACCAAAAGTAAACACCATAAATCCGGCAAGTGCACCAACAATCATTGAACCAGTTGCTAATTGAACGGATAACGCAGCAATAATAGCGACAATTGATATTTGGATATGTCGTTTATTAAACGTAGGTGTTTCATTTGTTGCTTGCATCTCTGCATTATCAATATCAGCATAAGTACGTGGCTTACGGTAAGAGATAAATACAGCAATAAGAAGACCGGTTACCATTCCTAGAGCAGGTAAAGCCATCGCTAGGGGAACTTGGTTCGCAACGACATCTAGTTTGTTTTCATGCAGGTTTTTTAATAAAATATTGTTTAAAAATATGCCACCAAAGCCAATAGGCAGGATCATGTATGGTGTAACTAAACCAAAGGTTAGTACACAAGCAATTAAGCGTCGATCAAGCTTTAGTTTATTAAATACTTGGATCAATGGCGGGATTAAGATTGGAATAAACGCAATATGCACAGGCACTATGTTTTGCGATGAGATTGTAATTAATAATATTACGCAAAGTAAAAGGTATTTCACGCCAGTAGCAGCATGAAGATTATCTTTTGCGTTAATACGTTTTATAACACTGTGAGCTAATAAATCAGTCACGCCAGATTTTGAAATAGCAACAGCAAACGCACCAAGCATAGCGTAGCTTAATGCAATTGTTGCACCGCCACCTAAACCACCTTCAAATGCTGAAATAGTCTCAGATAATGATAAACCACCCACTAATCCACCGATTAATGCACTGAACGTTAAGGCAACGACAACGTTAACTCTAAGCAAAGCGAGAATAAGCATTACCGAAACAGAAAGAATGATTGGATTCATTTTGTTTAGTTTCCCTGTAAATGTTGTGTAGTTATGCCAATAGATAAATAAGCATAAATTTTATGTCTATTTTCTGACTGGTATTAGCAGATAGCCAATTAATTATTATTAGTATTTTCTTCTTCGCTTTCAGGCAATAGTGGCCATCCACCAAGATCTTTCCATTTATTTACAATATGGCAAAATAATTCAGCCGTCTTTTCTGTATCGTAAAGTGCCGAATGGGCTTCTTTTCCATCAAAATCAATGTTTGCAGCTTTACATGCTTTAGCTAATACGGTTTGCCCTAGTGCTAACCCGCTGATCGCCGCAGTATCAAATGTGCAGAAAGGATGAAAAGGAATGCGTTTTAATTTTGCTCGTTCAGAAGCTTCCATCACAAAGCTGTGATCAAAATTAGCATTATGAGCAACCATAATTGCTCGGCGGCAATCATGCTGTTTTTGTTCTTTTCGGATTTGTTTGTAGATTTCTTTTAAAGCGATATCTTCTGTAACCGCACCACGTAATGGACTGAATGGGTCACGGATACCATTAAATTCTAGTGCTTCTTTCTCAAGATTAGCCCCTTCAAATGGAGAAACATGATAATGAATTGTACTGGCTGGTTTTAAGTAACCTTCGTCATCCATTGCAAGGGTGACAGCACAAATCTCAAGTAAAGCATCAGTTTTTGAATTGAAGCCAGCGGTCTCAACATCAATAACGACAGGGAAATAACCACGAAATCGGTTTTTTAATAAATTATGTTGCTCTACTTCAGTCATCATTCGGTACGTAAGAAAATGTTGCCGCTATTATTGCAGATTATCGATAGCATAAAAACTGTAAATAAGGTGTGATGAGGATATATTTATTGAAGATAAGTGACGATAAATAAAGTGCAGAGTAAAAATGAGTATTATTGGTCTAAATTTTGCTTTAATTAAGCTTATCGTCAACGGCATGACTCCAATAGATTTAGGTATTATGAAAAAAACACTTTTTACTTTAGCCCTGCTAGTAAGCTCATTGACTGCAACATCTGCATTAGCTAATAAGAACTATGTTGCTAAGCCTGAGCAATCAAAATGGGTAATGCTAGAGAATTCGCCATTAGAATGCCGTTTATCTCACAATATTCCAAATTATGGAAATGCAGAATTTTCATCGTACGCCAATAAAAAGATGAATCTGGATTTTGAATTAAAAATGAATCGTCCAATGGGAGAGACTCGCTCGGTTAATTTGGTCTCTATGCCACCGCGGTGGACTCCTGGTGAAAGCGCCGATTCAATGACAAATTTGAAATTTTTTAAACAATTTGATGGTTATGTCGGTGGTACGACTGCATGGTCAATGTTGGCTGAATTAGAGAATGGACGCTTTCCTACCTTTACTTATGCTGATTGGCAGAGTCCTAAGCAGTTGATTGAAGTTGCACTTTCTCCGGTTGTATTTCAAAACACATACAACGTTTTTAGTATGTGTATTGCTAACTTGCTGCCTTATAGTTTTGAAGATATTTCATTTACTATTTTGCACTTTGATAAAAACAGTGATGAATTAAATAAAGCATCAAAAAAACGTTTATCTCAAATTGCTGATTTCATTAAATACACCAAAGATGTGGATTTAGTTTTGGTTGCCACCTATACCGATTCAAGTGGTGGTAAAAACGTCAACCAACAAGTGTCTAAGCGACGCGCATTAAAGCTACAAAACTATTTTGAATCGATAGGCTTACCTGCTGACCGTATTCGAGTTCAATCTTATGGTGAGCGTCGTCCTATTGCTGATAACGCAACACCAATCGGTAAGAATAAAAACCGACGAGTTGTTATTTCTTTAGGTAGAACGATTATTTAATCTAACCAATAGTTATTAAACAAGGCGTCTAATATTAGGCGCCTTTTTATTAATAATTTTATTACTAGCCGTTTAAACCAGCTGAAGCACTCTTATTTTGAATAAGTTCAATCATATAGCCGTCGGGATCTTTTACAAAGGCAATGTGAGTTGATCCACCTTTTACTGGGCCCGCCTCACGAGTGACATTTCCACCAGCCGCTTTGATTGCATCACAGGTTTGGTATACATCATCAACACCAATGGCAATATGACCAAAAGCCGTACCCATATCGTATTCTTCAGTGCCCCAGTTATACGTTAATTCGATCACTGCACCTTGAGATTCATCACCGTAGCCAAGAAAAGCTAACGTATATTTGTACTCTTCATTCGTGTTTTGACGAAGAAGATCCATACCCATTACTTTGGTGTAAAACTCGATTGATTTATCTAAATTACCGACACGGATCATCGTGTGTAAAATGCGTCCATTAGCCATTGTTTTGCTCCAGTTTTTTTGGTTTTATGCCAACCTAAATAATCGATAGATAGGTAGTATTTAAATATCTGTTTTTTCTTTAAACTCACAGAGATCTTCTATCATGCAACTGCCACAGCGAGGTTTGCGTGCAATACAGGTATAGCGACCGTGCAGAATAAGCCAGTGATGAACGTCAAGTTTGAACTCTTTAGGTACTACTTTGAGTAATTTCTTTTCTACGTCGTTAACCGTTTTCCCTATTGCCAGCTTTGTACGGTTAGAGACACGATAAATATGAGTATCTACCGCAATGGTTGGCCAACCAAAGGCTGTATTTAGAACGACATTTGCCGTTTTGTGCCCAACACCGGGTAGATCTTCTAGCGCGTCTTGATCTTCTGGGATCTTACTACCATGAAGATCAATCAACATCTGGCAAGTCTTGATAACATTAACGGCTTTGGTATTAAATAAACCAATGGTTTTTATGTAAGTTTTTAATCCGTCAACGCCTAAGTCTAAGATGCCTTGAGGCGTATTTGCAACTGGGTATAACTTACGTGTCGCTTTGTTTACGCTGACATCGGTAGCTTGTGCTGATAGTAAAACAGCGATCAATAATTCAAACGGAGTAGACCATTCAAGCTCAGTTTGAGGATGTGGGTTATCGGCTCGTAAGCGTTCTAATATTTCTCGACGTTTTACATTATTCATACCGCTTAATGTCCTTATTTATGATACTCGTGCGCGTTCAATTTTTTCTTTTTCTTGTTTAGGTTGGCGATCTGCTAATTTTTTATCGATAACATTCTTTATCGCAATAAGAAAGCCTACACCTAAGAAAGCGCCTGGTGGGAGCATGGCTAATAGGAAATGGCTATCGACATGAAATAGTTCAATACGTAATACTGTCGCCCAATCACCCAATAATAGATCCGCACCATCAAATAGCGTGCCGTTACCAAGTACTTCACGCATTGCACCTAATAGGACAAGCACCGCTGTCATACCTAACCCCATCCATAACCCATCAAGAGCCGCAGGTACAGGATCATTTTTAGAGGCGAAAGCTTCTGCACGACCTATGATAATGCAGTTAGTTACGATTAGAGGAATAAAGATACCCAGTGATAGATATAGACCATAAGCATATGCATTCATTAATAATTGAACGCAGGTTACTAGTGAGGCAATAATCATCACAAAAACTGGGATACGGACTTCTTGTGGGATCCATTGGCGAACTAATGAAACAATTAAGTTAGATCCAATAAGAACTAAGGTGGTAGCAATACCTAATCCTAGCGCATTGGTTACCGTTGCCGAAACCGCAAGTAAAGGACAAAGTCCCAGCAGCTGAACTAGGGCAGGGTTATTATCCCATAAACCATTTTTGATTAGTTCTTTGTTAATTGCCATTAGTTAGCCTCACAATTTAGAGGAAGAGTCTGTAATTCATCTTGGTGCGTTTTATAGAACCATACTGCTCTTTTTACTGCTTTTACAACTGCACGAGGTGTGATGGTTGCCCCTGTGAATTGATCAAATTGGCCCCCATCTTTTTGAACAGCCCAGCTTTTATCTTGAAAATTATCAACAGTTTTTCCTAAAAACGCATCAACCCATCGAGTAATACGAATATCGATTTTATCACCTAAGCCTGGTGTTTCTTGATGGGTCAGTACACGAACCCCTGTTACCATCGCATTAGAGTCGACACCAACAATAATCTTAATTGCACCACTATAACCATCTGGCGCAATGGCTTCGATAGCTGCACCAGAATGCTTACCATTTAATGAGGCTAAATAAATAGGCATTGGTTGTTCAGTACCTAAAGCTTCTGGGTTCTTAACTAAAACACAGGCTTTATAAAGCTCGTTATCATGCTGCGCCTTTGGTACCACTTGGTTAAGTGTAGACAGAAGTTGTTGTTGTTGCTGATAGGCAATTTGATTTTTTGTTAGTGCGAAAGTAATAGTTACTAATGCTGTAGAAGCAATTGCAAAAAGCACCAGAACAAGGCTGCTTTTTTTCATGGTGTTAAGCATTATCTTATCCTTTTTTGTGGCCGTATGTTCTTGGCTTGGTGTAGTAATCAATTAAAGGAACACACATATTGGTTAAGAGGACAGCGAAAGCAACGCCGTCAGGAAAACCACCCCAAGTGCGGATGATATAAACTAATGCCCCAATAAGCGCACCATAATATAAGCGGCCTTTGGGTGTTGTCGCTGCCGACACGGGATCGGTAGCAATAAAGAAAGCACCAAACATAGTGGCACCAGAAAACAGATTAAATAGCGGCGAAGTTGTTGTATCTGGTGAAAATAGAGTAAATAAGCTACTGACCACAAAGAGGCTAGCTAAAAAACTGACCGGAATGTGCCAATGAATGACGCGTTGTTGTAGAAGGAAAAGACCACCCAATAAGAAGCCAATATTAACCCACATCCAACCTAATCCAGCAAAACCATTGAAGATAGGTGAAGACAAGACTTCAGATGTCGTTAGTCCTGATTTTAATTCAGTTTTTAAGGTATCTAATGGGGTAGCCATTGTCATACCATCGACATTCATTGTTAATTGATGGACAGAAAAACCCTCTTGACTTAACCCACTCAGGATCAACCAGATTGAATCTGAAAAGCTAATAGTCTCTGTGAGTAATTCTTTGACGGGTAGCCAAGTTGTCATTTGTACAGGGAAAGAGATCAACAAAACAACATAGGCTGCCATTGCTGGATTAAATAGGTTTTGTCCTAACCCGCCATATAAGTGCTTAGCAATAACAATAGCAAAAACAACACCAATAATAGTTATCCACCAAGGTGCCAGTGGTGGAATGGCAAGTGCTAGTAATAGACCTGTTAGTAGTGCACTATTATCACTAAGGTACGGTTTTAGTGGGCGCTTTCGACACTTTAAGATGAAAGCTTCTGCCGAAATTGCTGTGATAATCGCAATAAATACCTGTAAGAAGGTGCCCCAACCAAAAAAGTAGGTTTGAGCAAGTAATCCAGGAATTGTTGCTAACGCCACCATTTTCATGATGGTTCTTGTGCTCTTTTTACTGTGGGCATGTGGTGAGCTAGTGATAAAAAAGGCCACTTTTACTCTTCCTTATTGTTATTTTCTTGTGCTGCTTTGCGAGCTTTAGCGCGTGCAATGGCAGC
>JAAGZR010000658.1 GCA_024206155.1 Aliivibrio sp. | reverse complement strand
CGTTGGGAAACGAGTTAATTAAGTATAAAAAAGCCCGCTGGAGGGGTTCCCGAGTGGCCAAAGGGAGCAGACTGTAAATCTGCCGCGAAAGCTTCGATGGTTCGAATCCGTCCCCCTCCACCATTATTTATCTCGTAAGAGATCGAAAAGCCAATTCAGAAATGAGTTGGCTTTTTTTGTGTCTGTAAGAAATAAAACGTCAAATTCTTCTTTTTATTTCTTGCTAAAACCACTGTTCAAATATACAGTTACCTTGTTTTCGATAATATAAATAGAGGCATTAAAATGCACATAGCACAAACTCAAAAACAGCAAGAACCTTCACAATGGAAAACCTGTAGCTTATGTAATAAAGAGGCTCTTTGTAACCCATCGACTAGCGTAACAATGGCATGGATAAAAGCGGGCTTTGGACAACAGAAATGCACATGGCATTGCGAGACATGCAAGCCTACGGCTAAGTTAATGAATTAACTTCTCTATCAAATTAATGGTAATATTGTTGTATTAAAAGGTCCTTTCTTCATAGGATTCAAAATAAAAACAAGGATTTTAACCATAATGAAAGTAATCTCATTCAACATAAATGGCCTTCGTGCTCGCCTTCATCAACTTCAAGCTATTATTGATAAGCACAACCCTGATGTTATTGGTCTTCAAGAGATCAAAGTACATAACGAAATGTTCCCTGTCGAAGCCGTCGAGGCAATGGGCTATAAAGTGTACTTCCATGGTCAAAAAGCACATTACGGTGTTGCTATGCTATGTAAACAAGAGCCTATCTCTGTTCAGTATGGGTTTGATACGGATACCGAAGAACATCAAAAACGTATGATCATGACAACACATCAACGTGAAGATGGCTCACAATTCACGGTTATGAATGGTTATTTCCCACAGGGTGATAACATCAAGCATGAAACTAAATTCCCGTACAAACGCCAGTTCTATAAAGATCTCATGACTCACCTAAACACTCACCATAAGAGCGATGAAGAACTGATCATTATGGGTGACATTAATATCAGCCCTATAGATTCAGATATTGGTATTGGTGAACCAAATGCGAAGCGCTGGTTAAAAACAGGTAAGTGTTCATTCCAGCCAGAAGAGCGTGAATGGTTACAAACATTAAAAGGCTGGGGTTTTGAAGACACCTTCCGTAACCTTCATCCAGAAGTGACAGATCAGTACTCATGGTTTGATTACCGCTCTAAAGGCTTTGTTGATAACCGTGGCCTTCGTATTGATGTGGTAATGGCTACACCAACACTTGCAGCTAAATGCACAGAAGCAGGTATTGATTACGAACTACGTGGCATTGAAAAACCGTCTGATCACGCCCCAATCTGGTCTACATTTAAATAACGATTTAAAGCCCTACCTTATATTCTAGCGTGGGGCTTTTTTAATAAGGAAGTAGTATGAAATTATTCTTATTTGAACATTGTCCGTTTTGTATGAAAGCTAAAATGGTTGCTGGTATTAAAAATCAGCTTATTGAATTCATCTATATGCAGAATGATGATGTAGATAGCCGAATTGAGAAAGTCGGTGCAAACATGGTACCTATTTTAGAGAAAGAAGACGGCAGCTACATGGCGGAAAGCTTGGATATCGCAGAGTTTCTGGATAAGCACGATCATCACTCTGTTATTGAGCAAGCGACTCACGCCGATGAGATATCTGCGTGGTTAGATACTGCTCGTCCTTTATTTTTTAATCTTACCTTCCCTCGATGGACTCAACTAAATTTACAAGAGTTTCAACGACCTGAAGCAATTACTTGGTATACAGAGAAAAAAGAAGCGTTTATTGGTATGCCCTTTGAGCAAGCGCTAGCTCAAAGTGATGATTATATTAAACAATTAAATCCATTATTGGTTGATGTTAATTTCATTACGCTACCATCAGAAAAAGGCAATAAAATCACATGGGATGATATTAATTTGTTTCCATTCCTTCGTAACCTGACGGTAGTAAAAGAGTTGGATTTTCCTCCACATTTAAAAAATTACTTAGATGAGGTTAGCGAACTGACTGGCGTTAATTTATTTTTTAATGACGCAGTATAGCCATCATTTAATTAATGATTATAAAGTAAAAAGAGCACAGAAAAGTGCTCTTTTTTTATACCTAGAACCAGCGTTGGTACCAAAGAATTTCGCCATGCTCAATAAAATCAAAAACGCTTAAAAATACAGCACAGATAATCGCTAATTTAACTAGTCTCACCAATAAAAACGATAATCCCATAATCACCACCTCAAAAGTTTAATCTGACCATACTATCATGATATCTATCTGGATAAATCTATGACTATGTACTTATACAAGTTGCTCTTATGGCACGAGTCTATATGAACAAAAAAGGAACACTTTTATATATTCTTTATAAAAAAGGTTTAATAATAAGGCTAACTTAACGGCCTCATAAATCTAAGCAGTCGAGTTTCTAATTGCTTAAATACAAAAATGATAATAAACGTTAAGCACATATAGAATAAACCAGCCG
>JAAGZR010000102.1 GCA_024206155.1 Aliivibrio sp. | reverse complement strand
TTTGAGGTCTGAAAAATATTTTAGCAAAGATGACTTCGATGAATACAATGCTCTGTTCTCTTGGGATAGAAACAGGTTTGAAAGATTAAGAAGTCAAGGATGGATACAGGTCTTCCGAAAGAAGGAAGGTAACCGTAGAGTCCTGTACAGTTTATCGTACACAACTCAAAGAATGTTAACAAGTCTTTATAAGAAGTTGGAGGGAGAAGAGATTCCGGAAAGCAAATCATCCAATCCAATATTCCTAACCGATGCAAGTTACACCGATAAGGTTCATAGAAACTACATAAAGAAACTAAACCAAAAGATTAGAGAAGGTAAGTGGGATGAGATGTAACTCTACCCACCACCTAAATTATATACTACTCTACAATAACAACGTCTCTCTCTTGGATTACAGTGTACTGCTCTCCTGACATCATAAGTGAGTATCCTGCTCGTGAGTCATAGTAGATAGTATCATTTGAGTCTATCGCAGTTACATCAGTTCCTGTCTCAACTACTACACCTTTCTTATACCTGATGTCATCGACATCGCTGCCTGATAAAAGAAGACCTGACTCTGTTTTCACTTCCTCCTTTATCTTTTGTATTACAATGTATTTTCCTATTGGTCTCATTATATTTAATTTTTATTCTTCGTTATAGTAGCTATACGTGCTGATAATCACTTCCTGCACATCGCAGTTTTTATTTCTACAGGTATAGAATGATTGGATGCCATCTTGTATCTCATCATCCTCAAGGTCGAAGTCCGACCCCCATAACATCTGTTGTTTACATTTTGGACAGTCCATTATTCCTCAATTGTTCGTGCCATCGTAATGATAGCGTTAGTAGATAACAAGGTAGTGGCAACTGACACTGCGTTCTCTAATGCAGTACGTGTAACCTTAAGTGGGTCTATCACACCCATCTTGTACATATCTCCTGCCTCCCTTGTTTTAATATTTACTCCAAAGCTGAAGTCCTTACCGAAGTATACATCCTCGTTAAAGTCCAACCCTGCATTACTAAATATCTGTTTGATTGGAGCCTGTAGTGCATCCTTCAAAATTCTCTTAGCCTGTGTATTTGGAACTATGCTCATCGACTCTTTGTATAGAGCTACACCTCCACCGGGAAGTATACCCTCCTGCATCGCAGACCTAACTGCACAAACTGCATCATCCACTCTGTCATATAACTCCTTCTGCTCAAGGTCTGTCTTACCTCCAACGTATATGACACCTATCCCTCCTGTCAAGGAGGCGATTCTCGTAGCGATGAAGTCCTTCTGCTCCTTGCTTGTCTGTGTCTCGTATGCCTCTCTTAATTGTGATACTCTCTCAGATACCTCCTCCGACATCTCTTCGGTATCCTTTATCAGAACGCTTGAGTCTCTTCCGGCTATCAACTTAGAAGAGTAACCCAAGTCGTTCATCGTCATCAGGCTCAAATCATCGCCTGTCTTTTCACTGAAGTATGTTGCACCAACGCTAACTGCAATGTCCTGCATTAACTCGTGTTGCTTGTATCCGAAGTTCGGTGGTTGTATCACACATATCTTTAAGTTGTTCTTCATTACGTTTGCAGCTAATGTGTTCTGCACGTTCTGAGATACAGGTGCTATTATCAATAGCTTCTTGTTTCCTTGTATGATAGGTTTGAGTATGTTCTCAATGTTTAATATGTTCTCGATTGTAGCATCACTCACAAGGATGTGCACATCCTCCAATATACACTCATCCTTCTTTTGGTCGTTGATGAATAAAGGAGAACTGTATCCTCTATCTATCTTTAGACCGTGTGTAGACTCGAAGTATGTCTCCGATGTTTGAGACCTGTCAACCGTTACTATACCATTGTTACCAACCGACTTGTAGACCTCAGCGATTATCTTGCCAAGCTCTGCATCGTTGTTGGCAGATATAGTTGCCACATCCTTTAATCGTCTGCTCGTAACTTTTCGTGATTTGGTTTTTAAATTGGAGATAACCTTCTCCGACTCTGACTTCAACTCTCGTAGTATGTTGGTCTTATTCTTGTCTATATGTTTACCCTCCTTAAGCAACGCTTCGGTTAAGACTATTGCAGTGGTCGTTCCATCTCCTGCCTGAGTCGCAGTCTTGTCTGCTGCCCTCTTCATAATGTTAACTGCTAAATGCTCTGTTGGGTCCAAGAGTGATACTGCCTTCGCAACTGTTACTCCATCCTTTGTCACGGTCATTCCGTGTGTGTGCTCCGTTGATTCAATCAATACGGTTTGTCCTTCAGGACCTAATGTTGATTTTACTGCCGATGATATCTTCTCTATTCCTCTGTATAGTTTCTCTCTTCCATCTTCATCGAACAATAAGTTCTTTGGTGTGTATGACATATGAATTTAATTTGATTTGAAACAAAGATAATAAAATATACTTAGACTGTAACTATAATGTTACTCTGACTAATAATTGTCTAAATGATGTTATGAAGGTTTTCGCCCTCTCTATACTACTACTACTACTACTACTACTATAATATATAACTATATACGATAGTATTTTTTTTAACATAATTAACATAATAAAAATAAAGTATTGATTATCAAGGATTTATAAAAAATAAAGTAACATATAAACTAACATAGCTATGTTGAAATAGAGCAAAAAAAAAGAGGAGCCTTAGCTCCTCTCCAACAACACAATTGAAATCAAATCAATCACAACTACAACCTATAGAAGTTTCTCTCTTAGTTCTGCTATGGTAACTCCGGCTGCTATCATATCAACCTTCTTAGCTTTGTCCATAGCTTTTTTAATTCTTGCTGCCTGAGCAATCCCTGTTACTCCCGGCTCTCTATCATTTACAAGACGACCATCCTTTACCGTTAATCCTCCCATACTTCTGTATTTCATCTTCTTCATAATGTTCCCTTTTAGATATACAAATATAATAAATTTTTGTTAGGTGTCTGTACTGTTTGGGTAATATATTGGGTTCACGGAAA
>JAAGZR010000657.1 GCA_024206155.1 Aliivibrio sp. | reverse complement strand
CTTTGTGTAAGTTAAAATGTAAAACTATAAAACAATGTGTAATTATATTAATATACCAAAACAATAAACCATATGACCATAAACGAAAAACTGGCTACTGTCCAGACAAAGTTTAAATCGAAAAAAAGTAGGTTTAACTCATTCGGCAAATATTACTTCAGATCAGCCGAAGACATTCTCGAAGCAACAAAACCCTTTCTATTAGAGTTAGGAGTATCAGTAACAATTCACGAGCAATTAATTGAAGCCCAACCGTTTCCTATTATTTGTTCAACTGCTACACTTTCTGACGGCAAAAATTCTATACGCGCAACAGCGTTAGTTGGGGTTGATTTAAACCAAAAAGGTATGCAAGTACCTCAACAGTTTGGATCTGCGTCGAGCTATGGTAAGAAGTATGCATTAGGTAATTTATTCCTAATAGACGACACGCAAGACTCAGATGCGTCAAACAATCACGGCAAAGCGCCAAAAGCTAAAACTAAAAGTACCATAACCTCAAAAAAAGATCCAGCTTATGACAAAGCGGTTCAATATATAGCAGCAGGTGGTAAATTAGCAGCTATTAAGCAAAAATACAATCTTTCTGCAGAAGTAGAAGGTGCGTTAAATACTCTAAAATGAAAGATGTATTAAAAAAGTTAGAAAATGATGAACATTATTATGGTGAATTTGGAAAACAATACCTTAGTAATTCTGATATTTCTACATTACTTACAAACCCTTTAGCTTTAGGAAAGCAGCAAGCACCACGCCCTGCTTTCT
>JAAGZR010000656.1 GCA_024206155.1 Aliivibrio sp. | reverse complement strand
GATACCAAACATGTCATGCATTACTAGTATTTGACCATCCGTTACATTGCCAGCGCCTATGCCAATAACAGGAACAGTACATGCTTTTGTGATGCGTTCAGCAAGAGAGGCTGGAACACATTCTAATAGGATAATTTGAGCACCGGCGGCTTCAAGTGTTAGTGCGTCTTTTACCATTTGTTCAGCTTTTGCTTCGTCACGGCCTTGAATGCGGAATCCACCAAAAATATTAACTGATTGAGGGGTTAAACCAAGATGTGCACAAACCGGTACTGCGCGCTCAGCAAGGATGCGAACGGTTTCAGCTATCCATTCACCGCCTTCAATCTTCACCATGTTAGCACCTGATTGCATTAGTTTGCCTGCATTCTCACACGCTTGCTCAGGGGTTGCATAGCTCATGAATGGCATGTCAGCCATTAAGAGACTGTTTGGGCTACCAGCACGTACACAGCGAGTGTGGTACGCGATCTCTTCAGTTGTTACAGGCAAAGTATCACTCTTGCCTTGTAAAACCATACCTAATGAATCACCGACTAATAGAACAGGGACTTCTTGCTGTTCAAATAGCTGTGCGAAGCTAGCATCATATGCTGTAACAGTGGCAAATTTTTTGCCTTCTTGCTTCCACTTCACTAAGTCATGAATAGAGATTTTTTTCATAAAACATCCTTACTAGAAGCGATTAATCTTCCCAAATGGACAAACCATTTCTATCTACAGTGTTTAATAACTGAGAGAGGGTTGTACCGTCAGGTAAAGTTAAATCATTATAAAGTTCAGCGAGCGGATAAAGAACAAATTCACGTTCTTTCATGCCATAGTGAGGCACAGTTAATCGCTCATTGTCGATCGTTTGATCGCCAAATAAAATAATATCAAGATCTAAAGTTCTTGGTCCCCAGCGCTCTTCTTTACGCACTCGGCCTTGCTCAAGCTCAATCTTTTGAGTGAGTTCCAATAATTCCATTGGAGCAAGGTTGGTTTCAATCTCAACAACCGCATTAATGTAATCAGGTTGATCTTGAGGGCCCATTGGTGAACTGCTGTAAAGTGAGGATACGGCTGTTACGTTGGAGTCCGGAAGCTGATGCAAGGCATTGATTGCCACTTTAGCTTGAGCTACGGGATCTCCAAGATTACTCCCAATCGCAATAATTACTTTGATCATGAATCGTTATTCGCACGTTTTTTCTTACGATATGGGCTACGACGCTTACGAGTCCCCGTAGAGCGGCCGCCATGAAGGTTCTGGACCATATTATTACGGTGCGGTGCAGGTGCGTCTTGGAACTCTGTCCACCAATCTGAAAGTGTTTTTATTTCTCCACCTTCTACTTTTCCGCGCATTTCAAGGAAATCATAAGCGGCACGGAATTTTTGCTGTTCGATAAGCACGAAGGCACGCTTGCCATTTCGACGAGGTAAGCGAAGCTGAAGTTGCCAAATATCACGGATAGTCGCCGTTAATCGACGAGGGATTGCGGTACTTTTAACTTGAATATCAAGCATGATATTCGCCGCTTCCATAATGGATTCGTAGTGATCATACTTTGGATTTTCATCCTGAATTTCTTGGGCTTTAGCCGTGAGGGGGTACCAAAGCATTGCCGCAAACATAAAGGCTGGGTTTACACGCTTATCGCTATTAATGCGTTTGTCTGTTGAGTGAAGGACTAATTCAATCATTTGCTCAGTTGGGCCATTTCCTTCTTCGGTTAAGAAAGGCGTCAGTGCTGGAAACAATTGTTGAAATAAATTCAATTCACGTAATAAATAGTAAGTATTTAATCCTTTACCGGCTTGCAGCAGTTTTAATGACTCTTCAAACAGTCGAGCGGCAGGAATGTCTCTTAAAAGCGGAGATAACTCTACAATTGGCTCTACCGTTTTATCACAAATAGTCATGTCTAACTTAGCAGCAAAACGCACAGCTCGAAGCATACGAACAGGGTCTTCACGATAACGAGTTTCAGGATCACCAATTAAACGTACAAGGTTATTATTTAAATCTTCAATACCATTGGCGTAATCATGAATCGAATAATCGGCAATATTGTAATACATGGCATTAATGGTGAAGTCGCGGCGTTGAGCGTCTTCTTCTACTGTGCCATAAACATTATCACGCAGCAGCATGCCTTCTTTAGACTGAGCTGAGATATTTTTCTTCTCGGATTCTTCTTCTTTGTGGTGACCACGGAAGGTTGCCACTTCGATGACATCTCTGCCAAACAGAATATGAGCGAGACGGAATCGACGACCAATTAAGCGACAATTGCGAAATAGCTTTTTGATCTGCTCTGGGGTTGCGTTAGTGGCAATGTCAAAGTCTTTAGGCTCTTGACCTAGAAGAATATCGCGTACACCTCCGCCTACGAGGTAAGCGTCGTATCCCGCATTACTTAAGCGGTAAAGAACTTTTAGTGCATTATCACTAAGGTCTTTACGTGAAATATTGTGTTCTTGGCGTGTGATAACGTT
The DNA here is from genome assembly GCA_024206155.1 of Aliivibrio sp. Taxonomy (GTDB): domain Bacteria; phylum Pseudomonadota; class Gammaproteobacteria; order Enterobacterales; family Vibrionaceae; genus Aliivibrio. The sequence continues at coordinate 10,694 of JAAGZR010000656.1, read as the reverse complement.
CAGTTTCAAATCCTCTGTTGAGCAAATATCACTGTTGTTTTTGAGTAAATTACGGCAAAAACGGGCAACTTGATTAAAGATAATAACCTCGATATTCAAGTGAGCAGTCAAAAATAGGCGCACATCATAGCTTAAATTGTGGGTTTTGAGAATGGGGTAGTGATCTCGAGCCCAGTTGGGAGCTGTTTTAATTGCCAATTTTTGATTGCCCATTGAAAAATTTCATTCAATGTGGCGGTTTCTATGTCCTTTGGTAAGGCAAACCCTAAAAAACACAACGCTTCAAGTAAGGTTGGAATTGGATTTGTATTATCAATTGCAGGAGCATAGTTTTGTTTTGATAATTTGTTTCCTAGCTCATCAACGGCAAGGGGTAAGTGAAGGTAGCTAACTTCTTTTACTCCTAACTGGCGATAAAGCGAAATTTGGCGTCCTGTGGGCTCTATTAAATCAGCGCCACGAACCACTTCAGTCACACCTTGGTCAATATCATCTAAGACGACCGCAAGATTATAGGCAAATAATCCATCTCTGCGTTTAATAATAAAGTCTTCTTGAGCCAATTGTGCTGGTATTTGAATCATCCCGTGCTTTATATCATAAAATGACTCAACAGGATGCTGCATTACTAAGCGTACAGACGCGTTGTTTTGTGAAAGGTGTTTATATCTGCAGTGACCTAAATAAAATCCGCCAGCTTCTTTTATTTTTTTTCGAGTACACTGGCAAGAATACGCATCACCGTTATCAATCCATTGGTTAATTTGAGATTGATACATAGCGTGACGTTGGCTTTGATACACAATCTCACCATCCCATTCAAAACCGTAATCTTCTAAGGTTTGAATGATCAAAGAGGAGGCACCAGCTATTTCGCGTGGTGGATCTAAATCCTCAATGCGAACCAACCATTTTCCTTGCTGTGATTTCGCTTGTAAGTAGCTCCCTAAGGCTGCAACAAGGGAACCAAAATGCAGTGGACCAGATGGGGATGGAGCAAAGCGACCTATGTATTGAGTAGTCATAGACATTCACTGTATAAACGTAAAAAAGGGAGCCAGCGCTCCCTTTTTATTATATTGATTGGTATTAGCCAGCCATTTGCTTTTCTTTGATTTCTGCAAGTGTTTTACAGTCAATACAAAGGTCAGCGGTTGGACGCGCTTCTAAGCGACGAATACCGATTTCAACACCACAAGAATCACAGAATCCAAAATCTTCGTCTTCAATCTTGTTTAGTGTTTTTTCAATTTTTTTAATTAGACGGCGTTCACGGTCACGGTTACGCAGTTCTAAACTAAATTCTTCTTCTTGAGCTGCGCGATCTACAGGATCTGGGAAATTCGCAGCTTCATCTTTCATATAATTTACTGTACGTGCAACTTCTTCTCTAAGTTGATTACGCCAAGCTTCTAAAATCTTTGTAAAGTGTTCAACTTGGGCTGGACCCATGTATTCTTCACCTGCTTTTTCCTGGTAAGGTTCAACACCAGCGATAGCTAGAATACCTAGCGTTCTTTTTGTATTGCTCTCTGGCATTACAGCTTCTCCTAAACGTCTTTGACTCTCACTAGCCAAATGAGGGCGCTATCTATAACAGAAAGAAAAGAGGCAATCAAATATTGATTTCATCAATTGAGATCCAGTAGCAAGAACGTAGCACTTTTTTTTAAAAGAATGTAAGTACTGCTAAATAAAGCAGCTAAATACAAAAAGGTAGCTTGCGTACGATCTTCATCTCTTTTGATGACATCTCTGCTTGGTAGCAGAGAACGGTAACCCCACTTTCTATCGCATCTAATAATAAAGAATAATATTGATGGTCTATATGGTGTGCGATTGAGACTTTTTCAATGCCTGAATGTAAAACAGCGAAAAATAATACCGCTTTTTTTCCATTAAGGGCAATTTCACTCAGCTCCCGTAAGTGTTTTTGACCTCGGGTAGTGACGGCATCAGGAAAGAATCCTTGGCCTTGGTCTCCCAATAACGTAACACTCTTTACTTCAATATAGCAGTCAGGCAGTGAATCTTCACTAAGTAGTATATCAATACGGCTATTTTCTGAGCCGTATTTCACTTCCGTTTTAAGTGTAGCGTACCCATTTAACTCATCAATACTTTTATTGTTGATGGCTTCAACCACCAATTGATTTGCTCGAATAGTATTAACGCATATTATGTGATTTTTTTCTGTGACGCTGAGCTCCCAACTATTAGGGTATTTACGTTTTAGGTTACTAGATGTTGAAAAAAACACCGTATTGCCAGGCGTTGCACAGCCAGTCATTGCACCTGTGTTGGCGCAATGGATCGTTCGTTCACTTTTATCTGGTAATTCTATGTCTGTTAAAAAGCGTTTATAGCGTTTTATTAATATTCCAGATTCTAATTTAGGTTCAAATTTCATTTAACTACTGTTTTTTTGTACAATGGTTTAATTCAAGATAATGCCATAGGGCGAACCCATTGTCACAGTTACCCATTGAAAGAGTGATCCCATCACTGATTGAGAAATTACAGAACCATTCTCAACTCATTTTAAAAGCATCGACAGGCGCTGGTAAGTCGACACATCTGCCTTTAATGCTGTTAAAAGAACAAGTAATTAATGGCAAAATAATAATGTTAGAGCCAAGACGGTTGGCTGCTCGTAATATCGCGAGTTACTTAGCATCTCAATTAGGTGAGAAAGTCGGTGAGCAAGTTGGGTTTAGAATCAAAGGTGAAACTAAAGTTAGCTCTCAAACTCGATTGGAAATTGTGACGGAAGGTGTGATGACTCGAATGATCCAATCAGATCCTGAATTGTCAGGTGTTGGATTATTGATTTTTGATGAATACCATGAGCGAAGTATTCATGCTGATACTTCATTAGCTTTTGCCTTGGAAGTGCAAGAAGCGCTAAGAGATGATCTTAAATTATTAATTATGTCTGCCACCTTAGATCAATTGGCATTACAGGTGTTATTGCCAAGAGCTGCGTATTTAGAGTCGGACGGACGAATGTTTCCGGTGGCAACATCTTATATCCCTCTTAAAACAAACCAACGAATTGTTGAAGCAACTGAGCAAGCCATTCGCAAAACATTATTAAATGAAATAGGTTCAGTGCTCGTATTTTTGTCTGGAGTCGGTGAAATAAAACAGTTGGAAGAGAGATTAAAAGATCTTTCTTCTGATATTGTCGTTAGGCCTTTATATGGTCAGCTCGATGCAAAAAAGCAGCAATTAGCATTAAAACCAGCATTGAAAGGCGAGCGAAAAATAGTTCTCGCAACCAACGTGGCTGAAACCAGTTTAACTATTGAAGGGATCCGCATTGTTATTGATAGTGGTTATGAGCAAAAAGCAACGTTTGATGCAAAAACAGGGATCACTAAGCTAGAGAAAAAACGAATAGCTCAATCATCTGCTGAGCAAAGAAAAGGACGAGCAGGACGATTGGAACCCGGGGTATGTATTCGTTTATACAGTGAATCTCAATATCAACAGCAGCCGCAAGTTCAAATACCTGAGATAGAATCTTCTGATCTTTCGTCTTTAGTCTTGGAGTTGACAAAGTGGGGAGTTATCAACCCTTTGGATCTTCAATGGTTAACCCCGCCACCTGATGGCAATATTCAACAAGCTCGGTCTTTATTATCTCAATTAAACTTGATTGATAAGCAAGGTCAGCTTTCTATATTGGGGGAAAAATCACAGCAATTGAATATAGAGCCTCGCCTTGCTGCTGCATTATTACAAGCTAGTACTCAATCAGCTTCACACCTGCAAACGGCCTTATTTATGTTGCCAATCATAGAAGAGCCGGCTAAATCAGTGCAATCAAAAGATCTTAGCTTTCATCTTTCTTTATTTCTTGAAGGTCGCTACCCAAAACAGACAGAGTATCAACAAAGAGTTCAGCGACTGGCTCGTGCTTTATCTGTAAAGACAGACATAGATCAGGTTTCAATTGATCTTATTGGTGAGGTATTAGCATTGGGTTTCCCTGATAGATTAGCGATAGCAAAAGGAACTCTAGGTCAATTTCAATTATCGAATGGCCATGGTGTACAAGTTGATGAAATTGAATCGATAGCACAAAGCGATTATTTAGTGGTGGTGGACTTACTAAAAGGCAGTCAAAATCGCAGTTATGTTTTTCTTGCTGCATCCTTATCTAAATCATCTTTGTTCAGTGCTGTTTCTCATTTAATGATTGAAAAAGAATATGTGGATTGGGATGAGAAATCAGGAAGAATAGTCGCTGAAAAACGTACGTATTTAGGGCGGGTCATTCTGCAAAAAGAGCGAATAAGTTCACCAGATCCTGACAAAATTTCGTTGGCACTGCTTAATATGTTCAAGCGAAGGGGAATAGAGAGCCTAGATTGGAATAAAGAAGTACAGGCTTTACATTCTCGCTTGTTGTGCTGTGAAGAATGGTTACCAGAAATCCCTCTTCCAGCGATGAGTGAAGCGCAGTTACTTGAGAGTGCAGAGCTGTGGTTATTGCCATTTATGAATGGTATTAAAAATGATAAGCAACTTAAGAGTATTAACCTTATTAACGCATTAGAAGCCTATGTGGGCTGGGATGCGATGACACTTATTAATGAATATTTGCCAGCGTATTATTTGTTACCAACAGGAACAAAAGCAAAGATCAATTATCAATTGCAATCTGAACCTAAGATTTCAGTAAGAATGCAAGAGGTGTATGGTGAAGCGCAAACCCCGTTATTAGCGCAAGGAACAAAAAAGCTGGTAATGGAATTATTATCCCCAGCTCAAAGGCCATTACAAACAACCAGTGACTTAGCTGGCTTTTGGAGAGGATCGTACAAAGAAGTACAAAAAGAAATGAAAGGACGTTACCCAAAACATATTTGGCCGGATGACCCTGCGAATCATCAAGCAACGAAAAAAACAAAGCGTCACTTTAATTAATTCTCTAACTTGAAAAGAACTCTCATGGCTGAAAAGAAAAAAGCACCAGCGAAAACCGCACCTAAAAAAACGGTGACAAAGAAAAAAACACCAGCAAAAAGAAAATCGACAAGTAAGAAAAAAGCCCAGTCGCCTCGTTCTTTTTGGAAGGGGTTAATGACACTAGGTTTTAAACTAAGTCTTGTTGTATTAGCGATTCTTCTTGTTGCTGGTATCTATTTGGATACCGTGGTTAAGAATCGTTTTGATGGTCAATTATTTACTTTGCCTACCGTAGTATATAGCCGGGTTCTGACATTGGCTCCAGGCCAAAACATCAGTTTGGAAACGGTTAAGAAAGAACTGGATTTATTAAAGTACCAGAAAGTTCGTCAGCCCCAGCGCTCAGGAGAGTACTCTTCATCATCAACAAAAATAGAGTTGATCCGTCGTCCATTTGAATTCCAACAAGGACCAGAACCTGATCGCCATGTTATGCTTTATTTTAATTCAGATGGTCTACAAAGGATTGAAAATCGCACGGTGAAAAAAGAAATGGGCTTTTTGCAAATAGAGCCTCAATTTTTAGGGATGCTAGATGCGGATGATGACCAACAGCGTCTATTCTTACGTAGAGAGCAATTTCCAGAAGTGATGGTTGATGCACTATTAGCTACAGAAGACAGGGACTTTTATCAGCATGATGGTGTATCTCCTCTAGCGATAGCTCGTGCAATGGTGGTTAATGCCAAAGCAGGTAGAACGGTTCAAGGGGGGAGTACATTAACCCAGCAGTTGGCAAAGAATTTATTCTTATCTCGTGAAAGAACATTATGGCGTAAAGTTCGTGAGGCTTATATTGCTCTGATTTTAGATTACCGTTATAGCAAAGATAGGATCTTAGAGGCGTATTTAAATGAGGTCTATTTAGGTCAAACGGGTGGGGAGGCAATTCATGGTTTTGGATTAGCTGCGCAAGTGTATTTTGGACGCCCAATAGAAGAATTAAGAATTGATCAGTTAGCTATGTTAGTTGGTATGGTTAAAGGCCCATCCTATTACAATCCAATGCGTTTCCCTGAACGAGTAAAAGAGCGCCGTGATTTAGTATTACGTTTGATGATGCAAGAAGAAATCCTTTCTCCTCGTCAATATGAAATGGCTGCAAGCCGCCCATTGGATGTGAAAAAGCGTGCAAGTATCTCAACAAGACAACCTGCTTATTTCCAACAATTAAAATGGGAGTTAAAAGAAAAAGCGGGAGAGGCTTATCAAAGAGGTGAGGGATTACGGGTATTTACGACGCTTGACCCATTATCACAGCAGAAAGCAGAAAAAGCAGTTGAGCGAATTGTTCCTCAATTAGAAAAACAAGCAGGTAAAGGCCTAGAGTCAGCAATGGTTATCGTTGATCGTCAAAGCGGAGAGATCCGAGCTATGATTGGTGGTAGCAGAACGGGATTTGATGGCTTTAATAGAGCGATCAATGCAAAACGCCCAATTGGGTCTTTAGTTAAACCAGCTATTTATTTATCAGCACTAGAAAGCCCAGAGAAATATTCATTAGCGACCACATTAGATGATAAACCAATTTCATTAAAAGGCAGCAAAGGGACAACATGGACGCCTAGAAACTATGACCGAAAGTTTAGGGGGCAAGTTCCTTTGTATTATGCGCTTTCTCGCTCATTAAATGTTCCAACCGTCAATTTAGGTTTAATGGTTGGCCTTAATAAGGTGACAGATACATTAGTTAAACTCGGTGTGAATGCTCAAGAGATTAACCAAGTACCATCAATGCTACTTGGTTCAATCAGTTTATCTCCTTATCAAGTGGCTCAAATGTACCAAACATTAGGCAATGGTGGACGAAAAGCGCCTCTTACGGCATTAAAAGCGGTGGTGAATACAGATGGGGTATTACTTTATGAGAACTTTCCTCGTTCGTCACGAGTCGTTCCAGAGCAAGCGACTTGGCTGACTCTTTATGGAATGAAAAAAACGGTGAGTGAAGGAACGGCAAGATTTTTAAATAGTAAATACAGCTGGGCAGCATTGGCTGGAAAAACCGGAACAAGTAATGACTCAAGAGATAGCTGGTATGCCGGTATTGATGGGAGAGAAGTTGCTGTTACTTGGCTTGGTCGAGATGATAATAAACCAATGAAATTAACGGGTTCGAGTGGTGCGTTAAGAGTTTATGCTGATTATTTAAGTATGAGACCACCTGAGGTTTTTAATTTACCGTGGCCAAATGAAGTAACGACAGCTCATTTTGACTTACAAGAAAATAAAACGCTAAAACCGGATTGTTCTGGTAAGGAAAATCTACCTATTTGGGATATTAAAGGTCAATATAAAGCGGAGTGTGAAAGGAGAAATAAACCAGCCGCTTGGTTAACTGACATTTTTGGTTTTTGATTTTGATAAATTGCTGACTCCTCTTTAGTATGCAGATTCTAATGAGGTCGTCATTTATTTATGATTAGGGCTTATTTGCGTAAAAAACTAATAAAGGTTTCTTAAGCTATTAAAAGTAGTGTTATTTTTTAATCAAAATGTTACAAAAACAAGCATTGCGAATACATTTCAACCAAAAGGTGTTTTTTTTAAAATTATTAGTTGACCAGAGAGGCAAAAAGCCGTTTAATACACATCGTTGCCCGGATAGCTCAGTCGGTAGAGCAGAGGATTGAAAATCCTCGTGTCGGTGGTTCGATTCCGCCTCCGGGCACCATATTAAATTGTTGGTGCTTAATATTCGTTAACACGAACAATAAAAATTAGTGTGCCGACTTAGCTCAGTAGGTAGAGCAACTGACTTGTAATCAGTAGGTCACCAGTTCGACTCCGGTAGTCGGCACCATTAATTCTCTTTATGAGACGTAAAATCTGTTCCCTTTTAGTTCAGTTGGTAGAACGGCGGACTGTTAATCCGTATGTCGCTGGTTCAAGTCCAGCAAAGGGAGCCACATTTAAAAGCCTCGTCAGAAATGACGAGGCTTTTTTTATGCTTTTCTGTAATCAAGTACGTAATATTAATCCTTGTAAGTGATCAGAACTGGCTAATTAAAGACTTGAAAAAACGGTGGTTTTTTTATAAGTAGTTATACTAATTCCATTAATGATCATCTAATGAGTTACATTTGTATTACTCTATAATCAAAGTGTTCAGCGCAGTTATCGAACATTTAATTGGTAATTTACTACGATTAGTATTATTCAAATTACGGTTAGAGGTTTTGTTATAAAAAAAGCAGACAATCAATGTCTGCTTTCTTATTACTTCTAGTAATCTTACATTATCACTATTTTTCTAGATTGCTATTTACTCGAAATTTGTTTAACCAAGTCTCTAAATCATCAGCTAATTCAGTTAGGGTATGAGTACTTTGTTTACTCTCTGCGACAACACTTGCTAATTGCTGTCCATTTTCTTCTATCATATTAACTCGTTGAGTGATGTCTTCACTTACGTGTTTCTGTTCTTCAGATGCACTTGCAATTTGATGACTCATACTTGAAATTGACTCAAGGGCAGTAACAATTTGCTGTAGAGCATCGGAGGCATTTTGAGATTCAGATACGGTGCTTTTGCTGGTTTCGGCACAGATCTCCATACTGGTTATTGCGTTACGAGAGCCTTCTTGCAAGTTTGAAATCATTAACTGTATTTCTTTTGTGCTACCTTGAGTTCTTCCTGCAAGGTTGCGAACTTCATCAGCAACAACAGCGAAACCTCGACCTTGCTCACCAGCTCGAGCGGCTTCAATTGCAGCATTTAAGGCGAGTAAGTTAGTTTGCTCTGCAATATCACCAATGACATCAAGAACCTTAACAATGTTGTTCACATTGCTATCTAATTCAGAAACCGCAGTACTTGCTGTATTTAATTGTTCAGCAAGTCCTTCTATATTACATACGGTAGCAGTAATTAATTTTTGAGTTCGAACACTTTGTTTATCAGCTTCGTCTGTAGTAATAGCTGTTTCTTGTGCTGAATCTGCCACATTACTAGCAGAAGAAGCCATCTCAGTAATCGCCGCTGCTATCATCTCTGTTGATTGGTGCTGGTTTTCAGTCAATTCACTTGCTGTTCCTGCTCTAGAGTGAACATCAGATAACTCAGCCTTTAACGCGAGTATTGTTTGAGCCAGATGCTCAACTAACTCTGCTAATGATAAATTCATTGTTTGAACTGCGTGATAAATACTGCCTTCAGGTGCTTTTTCTGTAAATTGAGTAACAATCTCACCAGCAGCAACAGTTTGGATTGCAGAGTGGACATCTTTAGGTTCGCCACCTAATAATGAAATCATGCGTTTCATAGAAATCATTAGAATGCTAAAAATTAAACTCGCAATGATAAAGGCTAAACCAAATTGCCATTGAGCTGTAGACCAGAATCGAGCATTTACTTCTGTTTCTCCAATACCAGTGCCTACAATCCAATTCCAGTCTTGTGTTTTTTCTGCAATAGAAAGCTTTTTATCAATACTTCCATCTGGCATTTTTAAAGACCATGTATATTCAGCCATGCCTGATGGATTTTGATTTATGGCATTTTCTAAAATTTGACCAACACTTTTTCCTTCACTATCACGGAACTCATGAAAGCTGGTGCCATGAAGTTGAGGATCTAAAGGAGCAGCTAAGAACATTAGGTCTTGATCTGCAACATATACGTATTCATTATCTTTATAGATATTGTTTCGTAAAATTGTAATTGTGAGCTCTTTGGCTTTATCCTCTTCTATTTTACCTTGCCTTACCATTTCTTCCATATTGGTAATTAGGTTATAGGTTGTTTGGAATAATTCAGTAACTCGAGATTTATTATCCATAGAGCTAGCAAGACGTAATGTCCATAGCCCTGTTGCTGTCATTAATATAAGAGAGCATAAAATAATAGCTGCGAGGACGTAAGATTGTGTTTTTAACTTCATGCTTATTTGCTCCGAGAAAATATAAGCGACATTTAATCCATGTATCGACCGATAAAAGTATAAGTTTAATAAATTATATGAGTGCCAATATAGTAAGAGGGAGCCTTATGTTGTGCCTTGTATGATTATCACCTTTTAAATGAATGATTTTAAATTATTAGTTATTGATTCTGTTTTTTAGGTCATGATTTATAGCACTATAGATAGAATTAGACCCTAAGTGGCCTATTTTTAGCGTTAAAGTGAACTATAACTAAGCATATTGATGTCTATTTATGCAATTGAATCAAATTTTAAGAATAAATAGATAAAGTACTTGCTAATGTGATCGAACTCTCTATAATGCGACCTCACTAACACGGAGGTCCTATTCTGAAAGGGGTTGGAAGGAAAGGTTAGTGTGGTGAGTTGTTGGAAATTAGTTTAAATAAGTGTTTGATACTATATTTAAAGTAAATAAAATGACTATCCTCTTTGCTGATAAGGTTGAACTCTTTGAAAGTAGAAGAAATGCTCTTTAACAATTTAACCAAATCAATCTGTGTGGGCACTTGTGAGTTGATAATCACTATTTGCGAAAGCAAATAAAAAATCAATGAACTGAGTGACTACACAAAATTACTTTTATGTAACAATCAGTATTAATCATTGAGCCGGTTTTGTTTCTGCTTCTCTTTATAGAAAAGACAGAGCAACCAAAAAACTTTAATTGAAGAGTTTGATCATGGCTCAGATTGAACGCTGGCGGCAGGCCTAACACATGCAAGTCGAGCGGTAACAGAAATTAGCTTGCTAATTTGCTGACGAGCGGCGGACGGGTGAGTAATGCCTGGG
>JAAGZR010000655.1 GCA_024206155.1 Aliivibrio sp. | reverse complement strand
TGACACTTGGTGTGGTAATGCAGTAATAACGATATCACTGCCTTCTTTATGCCACACTGCACGCATTTTAATGCTGCCACGACCAGTACGGTAGATCTTCTTAATATCGGTATGAGATGAAATAATTTCAGCTTCAGTTGGGTAATCAGGCCCCTGAATGAAATCCATAACTTGATCTAAATCTGCTTTTGGATTATCCAATAAATGCACCGTCGCATTCGCAACTTCACGCACATTATGAGGAGGAATATCAGTAGCCATACCAACCGCGATACCCATGATGCCATTCAGCAATATATGAGGAAGACGAGCAGGTAAAATCTTAGGCTCCTTCATCGTTCCATCAAAGTTTGGCTGCCATTCAACCGTACCTTGACTTATCTCACCAAGTAATACATCAGCAAACTTTGATAATTTTGATTCGGTATAACGCATTGCGGCGAACGATTTCGGATCATCCGGCGCACCCCAGTTACCCTGACCATCTACTAATGGGTAGCGATAAGAGAAAGGCTGAGCCATTAGTACCATCGCTTCATAACAAGCAGAGTCACCATGTGGGTGGTATTTGCCTAATACATCACCAACCGTACGTGCCGACTTTTTATATTTTGCATTTGCAGATAAACCAAGCTCTGACATCGCATAAATAATACGACGTTGAACGGGTTTCAAACCATCACCAATATAAGGTAATGCACGATCCATGATTACGTACATGGAGTAATTTAGATAAGCGTCTTCTGTAAACTTGCGCAGCGGCAGCTGTTCAACACCTTCCAAGGACATTTCTGAACTCATATCTTATACCTCTGCCTGATCGCCATTAGATTGTAGCCAAGCACGACGATCGTCTGCACGTTTTTTACCTAAAAGCATATCCATCATTTCATTGGTTTGCTCATCATCATCAATGGTTAATTGCACCAAGCGACGAGTGTTTGGGTCCATTGTTGTTTCACGAAGTTGAAGTGGGTTCATCTCACCCAATCCTTTAAATCGTTGCACGTTTATTTTTGCACGTTTATTACTTAAACGATCTAACACGCCTTCTTTTTCTGCTTCATCAAGGGCATAAAAGACCTCTTTACCACAGTCAATACGATACAGTGGCGGCATGGCTACATAAACGTGTCCAGCACGAACTAAAGAAGAGAAGTGCTTCAGATATAGCGCACATAGCAGAGTTGCAATGTGAAGACCATCTGAATCGGCATCGGCAAGGATACATACTTTACCGTAACGTAAGCCTGATAAATCATCTGAGTCAGGATCAATGCCTAACGCGACAGAAATATTGTGAACTTCTTGAGAGGCTAAAACTTGGTCTGCAGAGACTTCCCATGTATTTAGAATTTTACCACGCAGTGGCATTACCGCTTGGAATTCACGATCACGCGCTTGTTTCGCAGAACCACCCGCCGAGTCCCCTTCCACTAAGAAAAGTTCGGTACGAGCTAAATCTTGAATTGAACAATCTGTCAATTTACCAGGCAATGTAGGACCTGATGCAATCTTCTTACGAACAACTTTCTTAGCCGCTCGCATACGACGGTGTGCATTGGCAATACAGGCTTCAGCGATCAGTTCTGCTATTTGTGGCTTTTCATTCAGCCATAAGCTGAATGCATCTTTTACAACACCAGAAACAAATGCTGCACATTGACGTGAAGATAAGCGCTCTTTGGTTTGGCCTGCAAACTGAGGATCTTGCATTTTTACCGACAAAACGTAAGCACAACGATCCCAAATATCATCCGCAGTTAAT
>JAAGZR010000654.1 GCA_024206155.1 Aliivibrio sp. | reverse complement strand
TTAGATAATCTTACAACTACTAAAGAGGAAAAACTAGAAGCACAACGTCTTATTACAGAAATTCTTGAGAAAGCTGACAAGGAGGCTCAAGAGCAAGTTACAAAAAGATGGGAGTCAGATATGCAGTCTGATTCCTTCTTGTCTAAAAATATTCGCCCAATGGTGCTTATATACTTAACAGTTATATTTACTGTATGTGCGTTTTTTGATGGAAACATCGGAGAATTTAAAATAGCAGAAGAGTACATCCCAATATTCCAAACTCTTCTTGTTACAGTTTATGGAGCTTACTTTGTAGGTAGAACTTGGGAAAAAGCTAAAAGTATAAGTAATAATAAATAAAGTTAAACAAATTAAATTTAATAAAATGGCAAAAATTAAAGAAGAACAGTTAAAAGAAATCGTTGAATTACAAGGCAAACTAGGTCAAATACTTTCTAACATCGGAGTTTTAGAATCACAAAAACACGGATTACTACACGATGTGGCCGCGGCAAACAAAGAATTAGAAGACTTTAAAGCAAAACTAGAAGAAGAGTATGGAGCTATTTCTGTAGATCTTTCAACTGGTGAGTATACTGAAGTTAAAGAAGAAGAGGCTAAAACAGAGGAATAATGGATTCAGTCATTAGAAAAATCAGTATTGGATCTGATTACAAAAATGACGCCATGCACTATTCTGTAGGCCAACAGGTTTACGGAGGTCACGAGATAGCTTATATTTTATTTAACGAAAAAGATTCGTCATATAATATACATATTAAAAAAAATAACGAGGTTTTACCTTGGAAAAAGTTTAATAAAAATATGGCGGTATCTATAGAGTATGATTTAGAGTATTAATGAATTCTTTATATGACTTTATAGTAAAGCCAGTTGGGGATAAATATAGCAACACAATTAAAGTTGGTGATAAAGACTTAGTTGTTAATACTAAAATTGAAAACTGGAAATTTGTAAACAGAATAGCAGAGGTAGTTCAAGTGCCTTTGGCTTTTAAATCTGTTATTAGCAAAGGTGATGAAGTTGTAATACATCAAAATGTATTTAGAACTTTTTATGATATGAGAGGCGAAAAGAAAAAGAGTAGGTCGTTTTTAAAAGACGATCTACATCTTTGCGCCCTTGACCAAATATATCTTTGTAAAAGCAATGGTGTTTGGCGTACTTTAAACGATAGATGTTTTATTTCACCTATAAAAGAAAAAGACAATCTAAAAGGCGATAAAGAACGCAGCCTTGTTGGTATATTAAAATATAGTAATAGCTCGCTAGAGGCGCTAGGAATAAACCCAGGAGATGTTGTAGGCTTCAAGCCCAATGGCGAATGGGAATTTTTAGTTGATGGTGAGCGTCTTTATTGTATGAAATCTAATGATATTGTAATTAAGTATGAACGTAAAGGAGACGAAGAAAAATATAATCCAAGCTGGGCGCAGAGCGGTTGAAGAGCTAATTAAAGTAGCTAAAGAACCTATTGTAGATTCAGATGATGATATCTCTGCAGACAGACTTAAAAACGCTGCAGCCACAAAGAAACTCGCTATATTCGACGCTTTTGAAATATTAACTAGAATAGAAAACGAGCAAGAGCTGTTAGAAGATAAACCTAAAGAAGTTAAGAAAGAAAAAACTTTTAGAGGGTTTGCAGAAGGGAGGTCTAAATAATGTACGAACAAACTTTATACAAGGTACTAGATGACTATATAAAACCACACACTATAGCTAAAATGAATAAGGCTAAAAAGTGGGAATATGGTTATAATGAAGATTATGATCTTATTGTCATTAGTAAAACTGGTGAGATAGGTGAAATATACGAAATACAAAATCTTAGAATAGCTTTACCTAAAGCTAAGAACGTAAAAAAATTTGAAGGTAATAAGTGGCAATATACAGAATATCCTAAAGAACTTAAAAAAATAAAGTCTGTGTTCGATTGGGAGGAATACCCAGTAGACTTTAAAGAAAAATGGTATGATTACATCGATAGTGAATTTAATAAAAGAGAACAAGGGTTTTGGTTCTATAATAAGAGTGTGGCTACTTACGTTACTGGCTCTCATTATATGTACTTGCAGTGGAGCAAAATTGACGTTGGGCAGCCAGACTTTAGGGAATCAAACAGATTATTCTTTATATTCTGGGAGGCTTGTAAAGCCGACCCACGATCTTATGGAATGTGTTATCTTAAAAACAGACGTTCCGGATTTTCTTTTATGTCTTCAGCAGAAACCGTTAACGTGGCGACAATTACGTCAGATGCACGGTACGGTATCTTGTCTAAGTCTGGCCCCGATGCTAAGA
>JAAGZR010000653.1 GCA_024206155.1 Aliivibrio sp. | reverse complement strand
TCTCGTGGTCTGGCGTATTCACCTTATGCTGATTTGGTATGGTGCGAAACCGCAACGCCATGCTTAGAAGAAGCTCGTAAATTTGCAGAAGCGATTCATGCAGAGTATCCAGATCAGCTATTAGCCTATAACTGTTCACCATCGTTTAACTGGGAAAAAAATCTGGATTCAGAAACCATTGCTAAGTTCCAGCAAGAGCTAGCGGATATGGGCTACAAATATCAATTCATCACACTAGCGGGCATTCATAATATGTGGTTCAACATGTTTGAGTTGGCACACTCTTATGCACAAGGTGAGGGAATGCGTCATTATGTTGAGATGGTTCAACGTAAAGAGTTTGAAGCAGCAGATAAGGGATATACTTTTGTTGCACACCAACAAGAAGTAGGTACAGGCTACTTTGATAAGATGACAAATACTATTCAAGGCGGTAATTCATCGGTAACCGCATTGACTGGCTCAACAGAAGAAGAGCAGTTTAAAACTAATGCATAATACTTATTATATTGGCCTAGCTAATCTTATATTCACATAATAAAAAGAGTTGTTTTATCACGTTTTAGGGAGAATGGAGTCTCCCTTTCTTTTTGTCTTGAATGTATGATTTATTCGTCATCTTCAATAGGTTCAACTTCTTCTTGCAGTTCCAATAAGTTAATAGCAATCGTAACAAAATCAGAATCAGTAATTATTCCCACCAATTTCCCATGATTGACCACGGGTAAACATCCCACCTTGTGTTTTTGCATAAATAAAGCCGCTGATTTTAATCCACCGTGCGGAGAAATACTCATTACATTTTCATGCATGATGCTATTTAGAGGGATATCAAGCATAGAAAACTCCTCTAGTGTTTGTTTCTCTAAACAAGAAGATTGTGCAGACAATAGATCTCGTTGAGTAACTAGGCCAATTAATGCTTGGTCTGTATCTACAATGGGTATATGCCTAATACAGTGTTCGTCCATGAGTGCTTTCGCATCTTCTAAAGAGTTGGAGCGAAGCAATGTATGAGGGTGAGTCGTCATCATGTCTTTAACGGTAAACATAGTGTGCTCCTGCTATCGATAAGTACTACAGTAAATATAGTGCGAGATGAAAGAGAAAAGTGAGAGCTAAGTTGATTTTTGAAGAGATAAAAAGATTGATTCGACTTTCTCTGTTTCATGTCAATTTCATTAGTTAAAGTACATATTTATTGAAAAATTGAGAGGTATATTGCTTCATCTCTTGCTATTGCTCTGGGCGTGAATATACTACTCTGTCTGCCATTTTTGATGAAGAAGTAAACCATGCAAGTATCCGATTTCCACTTTGAATTACCCGATGAACTTATTGCTCGCTACCCTCAGCCTGAGCGTACGGCAAGTCGCCTATTACACCTAAATGGTAATAGCGGTGAATTAATTGATGGTCAGTTTACTGATGTGCTTGATTTGGTACAGAGCGGTGATCTTGTTGTATTTAACAATACTCGTGTTATTCCTGCTCGTATGTTTGGTGTTAAAGCATCAGGTGGAAAGCTAGAAGTATTAGTTGAGCGAGTGCTTGATGAGCATTCAGTATTGGCTCATGTTCGTTGTTCTAAATCACCAAAACCGGGTAATCAACTATGGTTGGGTGAAAACCAAGAATACGAAGCGGAGATGGTCGCTCGTCACGATACACTATTTGAAATTCGCTTTACTTCTGAAAAGAAAGTATTAGATATTTTGGATGAAATTGGTCACATGCCATTACCTCCTTATATTGACCGTCCAGATGAGGATGCCGATAAAGAACGCTATCAAACGGTTTACAATGAAAAACCGGGGGCGGTTGCTGCTCCAACGGCGGGTTTACACTTTGATACAGAGATTTTAGAAAAAATGAAAGCAAAAGGCGTAGAATTTGCCTACGTTACGCTTCATGTTGGTGCAGGAACATTCCAGCCTGTACGTGTTGATAATATCTTAGAACATCACATGCATTCTGAATATGCAGAAGTCTCTCAAGAAGTGGTTGATGCCATTAAAGCAACCAAAGCTCGTGGTGGCCGTGTTGTTTCTGTTGGAACGACTTCGGTTCGCTCATTAGAAAGTGCGGCGCAACATGCATTAAAGCAAGGCACAGAGCTAGCACCATTTTTTGATGATACTGAAATTTTTATCTACCCAGGTTATGAATTTCAAGTTGTTGACGCTTTAGTAACAAACTTTCACTTACCAGAGTCTACACTTATCATGCTTGTGAGTGCATTTGCAGGGTATGAAAATACAATGAAAGCTTACGAGAAAGCCGTAAATAATCAATATCGTTTCTTTAGTTACGGTGATGCGATGTTTATTACGAAGAAAACCGCGTAATAAAGAGTCGATGGCAATATACAGCCAGTCATATACCAGATTGAAATTTCACTCACGGAGCCAGTGAAAGTAGGAAAACAGGACGTTTTCGACCATATAAACTGCATTATTTGGTTTTATGGAGGTGTGGCATTAATGTTTTATTAATGTCGCAAATTAAACAAGTTGTCAGATTGTTTCTCTGGCTTATTGGAGGTTTCGTGAAGTACGAACTACTCAAAAAACAAGGCCGCGCACGTCGTGGTCAATTACAATTTGACCGTGGTACGGTTGAAACACCAGCATTCATGCCTGTAGGTACTTACGGTACTGTTAAAGGGATGACTCCGGAAGAAGTGAAAGGTACTGGTGCAGAGATCTTACTGGGTAATACGTTCCATTTATGGTTACGCCCTGGTCAAGAGATCATGAAACTGCATGGTGATTTACATGACTTCATGAATTGGAAAGGCCCTATCTTAACGGATTCAGGCGGTTTCCAAGTATTCAGTCTTGGTAAAACACGTAAGATCACTGAAGAAGGTGTACATTTCCGTAGCCCTGTAAACGGTGATAAGGTCTTTATGGATGCAGAGAAATCAATGCAAATCCAATACGATCTTGGTTCTGACGTAGTTATGATTTTTGATGAATGTACTCCGTACCCAGCAACGCATGACGAAGCACGTATCTCAATGGAGCGTTCTATTCGTTGGGCAGACCGTAGTCGTAATGAGTTTGATCGCCAAGAAAACCCGAATGCACTGTTTGGTATTGTTCAAGGTGGTGTATACGAAGATCTGCGTGATGTGTCTGTTGAAGCGTTAACTAAGATTGGTTTTGATGGTTATGCTGTTGGTGGCCTAGCAGTAGGTGAACCAAAAGAAGACATGCACCGCATTTTAGAGCATACATGTCCACAATTACCTGAAGATAAGCCACGATACCTAATGGGGGTTGGTAAACCTGAAGACTTGGTGGAAGGCGTTCGTCGCGGTATTGACATGTTTGACTGTGTTATGCCAACCCGTAATGCACGTAATGGCCACCTATTTGTGACTGGTGGTGTGATCAAGATCCGTAATGCGAAACATAAAACAGATACAACACCACTAGATCCTGAGTGTGATTGTTATACTTGTCAAAATTACAGCAAGTCTTATTTACATCACCTAGATCGTTGTAATGAAATTTTAGGTGCTCGTTTAAATACGATCCATAACTTACGTTATTACCAACGTATTATGGCGAGCATTCGTAAGGCTTTGGAAGAAGAGCGCTTTGAACAGTTCGTAGAAGAATTCTACGCACGTCGCGATCGTGAAGTTCCACCATTAAAAGACCTTTAAAAACAGAGTTATCACCCATATATCTAAAGGGATATGTGTATGGTCACATTTTAGAAACTGGAAATTAAAACTAGATACGAGGACGTTATTAAATGAATTTTTTCTCTCAGGCTCATGCAGCTGGTGAAGCAGGGGCACAAGGCGGTGGTATGCAAATGTTTATCATGCTTGGTATGTTTGCAGTTATCTTCTACTTTATGATTTATCGCCCACAAGCGAAACGTCAAAAAGAGCACAAAAACCTAATGTCTTCTATGGGCAAAGGTGACGAAGTTCTTACTGCGGGTGGTTTAGTGGGTAAAATCACTAAAGTATCGGAAGAAAATGATTACATCGTAATTGAGCTTAACGCAAATAACGAAGTAACGATTAAGAAAGACTTTGTTTCAGCTGTTCTGCCAAAGGGCACTCTGAAATCACTATAAAAAATTGTACCCTCTAACTACGGTTAGGGGGTATTTTTCGTTAAGGACATCGCTGTGTTAAACCGTTTCCCTTTATGGAAGTATTTGATGGTAGTTTCAGTGCTACTTATCTCAGCTCTCTATGCACTTCCAAACCTTTATGGCGAAGATCCAGCAGTTCAAATCACGGGTATTCGTGGTACAGAGGTTCAAACCTCAACGCTGGATGTTGTTGCTGAAAATTTAAAAAATAATGACATTGCGTATAAGTCTATTGCATTCGAAAATGGCAGTGTTCTTGTTCGCTTTAACGATACTGATTCCCAAATCAGTGCTAGAGATATTATCAATGAATCGTTAGGTAAAGATTACATTGTTGCATTAAATCTTGCTCCACTTACTCCTGACTGGTTGACATCTATTGGTGCTGCACCAATGAAGCTAGGTCTAGATTTACGTGGTGGTGTTCACTTCTTAATGGAAGTCGACATGGATGCGGCAATGACTAAGCTAATTGGTCAACAAGAAGAATCTTTCCGTACTGATCTTCGTGAAGCTAAGATACGCTATCGTGCGATTCGTGGTTCTGGAAAAGATGCGATTGAAGTCGTACTTCGTGATCAAGAGCAATTAGCTGAAGCCAAAAAAGTATTGTCTGATGTTCATCGTGATATGACCTTTGTAGAATCTGAATCAAATGGTCAATTCAAATTAACAGCAAGATTTACAGATCAGCGCCTACAAGAAATTCGTAACTATGCGGTTGAACAAAACATTACGATTATTCGTAACCGTGTGAACGAATTAGGTGTTGCTGAACCGCTTGTTCAACGTCAAGGTGCAAGTCGCATCGTAGTTGAGCTACCGGGTGTACAAGATACAGCGCGAGCAAAAGAAATTTTAGGTGCAACAGCGACTCTGGAATTCCGTGAAGTGGATGATAGAGCGGATCTTGCTGCAGCTGCAAATGGTCGAGCACCAGCAGGTAGTGAGATCAAAGAAGATCGTAATGGTCGTCCAGTTGTTCTTAAAAAGCGTATCATTCTTGGCGGTGAAAGCATTACAGATGCAAGTTCAAGCGCTGATGAGTATGGCCGTCCTCAAGTAAACATCTCACTAGACAGTGAAGGTGGCAGCAAGATGACTGCGTTCTCTCGTAAAAATATCGGTAAGCTAATGGCGACGGTATTTACAGAGTACAAAGATAGTGGTCGTCGTACACCTGAAGGTCGCGTTATTCTTTCTAAAACAGAAGAAGTGATTAACCAAGCAACGATTCAATCAGCACTTGGCCGTAGCTTCCGTATTACCGGTATCGACTCTCAAGCTGAAGCTCATAACCTAGCACTTCTACTTCGTGCTGGTGCTCTAATTGCACCTATCTCGATTGTTGAAGAACGTACGATTGGTCCATCAATGGGTCAACAGAATATCGATATGGGTATTCAAGCGTGTATTTGGGGTATGGTTGCAGTAATGATCTTCACGCTGGTTTATTACCGCGGTTTTGGTCTTGTTGCGAACTTAGCCTTAATGGCAAACTTGGTATTAATCATTGGTGTTATGTCGATGATCCCCGGTGCGACGATGACGCTTCCTGGTATTGCCGGTATCGTATTAACGGTAGGTATGGCGGTCGATGCTAACGTACTTATTTTCGAGCGTATTCGAGAAGAGCTGCGTAATGGACGTAATCCACAACAAGCGATTGATCAAGGTTATGCTAATGCGTTTAGTACGATTGCCGATGCGAACATCACAACCTTAATTACTGCTATTATCCTATTTGCTGTAGGTACTGGCGCAATTAAAGGTTTTGCTGTTACGTTATCTATTGGTATTTTAACGTCAATGTTTACAGCGATTGTTGGTACTCGTTGTGTGATTAACTTAGTTTACGGCGGTAAGCGCGTAGACAAGCTGTCGATCTAAGGACTCATTATTATGTTTCAATTAATGAAAGCAGAAAAAACGATCGACTTCATGCGTTGGTCTAAAGCTGCCTTTCTTTTCTCAATATTGATGATTGTTGCTTCTATAGCTACATTATCAACAAAGTGGTTAAACTGGGGCTTAGACTTTACGGGTGGAACACTGATTGAAGTAGGCTTTGAACAGCCTGCACAGCTACCAGATATCCGAAGTGCGTTAGAAGCGAAAGGTTTTGGTGATGCAACGGTTCAAAACTTTGGTACTGCACGTGATGTCATCGTTCGTCTTCAACCTCGTGAAAACGTAAAAGGCGAAGAGCTAGGCAACCAAATCATCAGTGCTATTAAAGAGGGTACTGGCGAGCAAGTAGAAATGCGTCGTATTGAGTTCGTTGGTCCAAATGTGGGTGATGAACTGACAGAGGCGGGTGGTTTAGCTATTCTCGTTTCTTTGTTATGTATCTTAGCTTATGTTTCGATGCGTTTTGAGTGGCGTTTAGCTGCAGGTGCTGTATTGGCATTGGCTCATGATATTATTATCACGCTGGGTATTTTCTCTTTCTTACAAATTGAAGTTGATTTAACGATTGTTGCGGCGTTATTAACGGTAGTGGGTTATTCCTTGAATGATACCATTGTTGTCTTTGACCGTATTCGAGAAAATTTCTTGAAAATGCGTAAAGGTGAATCTACTGACATTATTAATGATGCGATTACGCAAACATTAAGTCGTACATTAATTACATCAGCAACGACGCTTTTTGTTGTTATCGCGTTGTTCACTCAGGGCGGTGCGATGATCCATGGCTTTGCGCTTGCATTGCTATTAGGTATCACGATAGGTACGTACTCTTCTATCTACGTAGCATCAGCATTGGCTCTGAAATTAGGCATCACTCGTGAGCACCTAATGCCAACACCTGTTGATAAAGAAGGTGAGGAAGAATTTGAGCAAATGCCTTAAAAGGTTTGTTTGATATTCGACTTATAAAAAATGGACCTTCATCGGTCCATTTTTTTTGAAGTGTCTTCCTATTTGACTGATAGAAGAACTTATAGTTTATCTAAATCGCGCTCTATTTCTTCTATTTTGCTCGCAACGACTTTTTCTAAATGACGAAGGTCTTTCAGTATTTTCTTTTTCACATCTGCGGCGGTTTCTTTTTCTGGACGAGTGATTTTATTTAATTCATCAATAATAAGCGTTAGATTACGATTAATTTCAGTGGTTTCTTTATAGCGATGACTGCCGCTATCAACAAGAACATTTTTTACTTGGCGCGGGTATTTAAATTTTACGCTTTTTGCAAAGAGTTCGCCTTTTTGCTTACCAAAGTAAATTTTTAATACGTCTTTTTGAGCTTCTTGTCGTAGAGAGTAACGCTCTATTTTTTCAGGCTCTGATATTCCTAGATTAATTAAGTGTCGGTACATAGCTTACTCCATTATTATGCATAAACATCAATTGATAAGGTTATCAACATTTTCAATTAATGCTGCTTTTAGTTCCACTTGCTTTTCATCATCTAGTCGCCCGCCAAGATCTGAGGTTAATATAAATAAATCTTCAGCTCTCTCACCAATGGTGGTGATTTTTGCAGCATGAAGATTAATGCCAAGTTGAGCAAAAGTGGCCCCGACGGTAGCGAGTAACCCGGGTGTATCTAATGCAACAAATTCCATCAATGTTCGCTTTCCTGTTCTTGTAGGTAGAAACTCCATACGCGTTTTTACCGTAAAGTGTTGTAGTTGGCGGGGCGGGCGACGTGTTTTGATATGAGTTTCTTGGGTTTCAAGTTCAACGGCATACAGTTGAGCAATTAATCGTTGTTGTCTTTCTTCATCTATAGGATCATCGTTTTGATCTAAAACCATAAAGGTATCAAGCGCGTAACCATCTTTACTCGACATGATTTGAGCATCATAGATAGTAATACTGCGTCTATCCAATTCTGCTGCAACCGTGGCAAATAGGTGAGCTTTATCTTTACTGTAGATAAATATTTCAGTGCCGCCGCGAGTTGGATTTTTACTGATGAGAATGAGTGACTTCTCTATGTCTGAATGATTCAGAAGATTGCTTGCGTGCCATGCAATTTGTTGATGAGTATGACGCAAGAAATAATCAGCTTTAAAGCGACGCCATAGATCTTCAATTTGCCATTGCGTAAATCCTTCAGATCTAAGTTGAGCTGAAGCCATGTGTTGATTATGCCGAATACGATCGCGCAGGTCGGGTGGGTTTTCTAACCCTCGGCGTAGGGCTCTTTGAGTCGCATTATATAAATCAGCAATCAAAGATCGTTTCCAACTGTTCCAAAGATCAGGGTTTGTTGCGCAAATATCGGCAACGGTCAGGCAAACTAAATAGTCGAGGCGTTCTTCATCTCGAACTTGTTTGGCGAACTCGGTAATCACGTCAGGATCATAAATATCACGGCGCTGTGCTGTGACAGACATCAATAAATGGCTCTTCACCAACCAAGAGACTAAGTTTGCTTCGGGTTTTGAAAGACCATGAATAATACAAAACTCGTAAGCATCGACAGCGCCTAATTCTGAGTGATCTCCCCCACGTCCTTTGGCTATATCGTGAAAGATAGCTGCGATGATTAATAGTTCTTTTTTAATCATCTTTGGATAGACTTCGCAGCAAATAGGGTGCTTTTCTCGGTTTTTTGGGTCTGAAAATTTATTAATGTGCTTTAATAAGCGAATACTATGCTCATCTACGGTATAGGCATGAAATAAATCAAACTGCATTTGTCCAACAATGTGACTCCATTGAGGTAAATAAGCAGAGATAACACCTAACTTATGCATTGAACTAAAGGCATTATGGAGCGCATTAGGGTGCTGGGTAAGCTGTAAAAATTTTTCACGAGCTTCTGGGATGTCACATAAAAAACGGTTCAAACGGCGGCGAGCTGTACGTAATTGCCGCATTGTTGGAGGTGAAACACCTTCAATGCTTGAATCATTAGCCATTAATAAGAACATATCCAGAATGGTATCAGGTCGAGCTTGGAATAAAGCAGGTTTTCTTGCCTCAATAAGGCGACCACGACGTTGAAAATCATCATTAATGATAATTGCTTTAGTCTGTTCACCTTGGTTAAGAATTGCTTGATCAAATATTTTTAATAGCATGCTATTAAGTTCTGCAACACGACGTAAAGTACGGTAGAACTCTTTCATCATGCGTTCGACACCACGGTTTCCTTCACCGATAAAGCCTAAATGTTCAGCGACTGAAGCTTGGTGGCCAAAGGTGAGGCGATTATCGTAACGTTTTAGCTCAATATGTAAAGCAAAGCGAACGCGCCATAAAAACTCTTGGCATTCTAATAACTCTCGATACTCCGCGTCTGTTAAGAAACCAGCTTGGCTCATCTCAAGTAGAGACGTTGCACCAAAATGACGTCTAGCAATCCAACTCAGGGTGTGAATGTCTCTCAGACCGCCAGGACTAGACTTAATGTCAGGCTCTAAATTGTAAGTGGTGTCATGGTAACGGCTATGACGTTTTTTTTGTTCATCAATTTTAGCTTGATAAAAAGACTCACTTGGCCAAAAACTGTCCGAGTGAATATTCAGTTTTAATTGATGAGCAAGCTCTTTGTCTCCGCAGATATAACGCGCTTCTTGTAAATTGGTTGCTACGGTTAAATCGCTTTTTCCAATCTCGATACATTCAGATAAAGTTCGAACACTGTGGCCTACTTCTAGCTTTAAATCCCAGAGTAATGTAATGAAATGGCTGACTTTTTGACAAAATTCCTCATCAGTACTTCCTTTGGTAAGCAATAGAATATCAATATCAGACAAAGGGTGAAGTTCGCTGCGTCCATAGCCACCAACGGCAATGAGCGAGGTGTCAGAGGTTTCATTGAATGCAAAGAAAGTCCAAAGGCGAGACAGTAATTGGTCAAAATAATCAGCGCGTTGTATCACTATGTCTGATACAGGTAAGCTTTGATTGAAGCAATCGATTTGATATTGAGAGAAAAGAGCAAGCTGATGTTTTAGCTCTGTAATAGTGAGTTGCTGATCAGATAAAGCAAGAGGAGATGTATAGTTCATAGCAATCCCTGCCAATGTAAAACAGAAGACCAAAGCCTTCTGTTTATTTTAATGTTTGATTATTTATTGTGCATATGACGAGGAATGTTTTCTTCAGCTCGAAGTGTTAAGACTTCGCAACCGGTTTCTGTAACCAAAATAGTATGTTCCCACTGAGCGGTATTCTTACCGTCGCCTGTATAAACCGTCCAACCATCATTATCGTCTTGTAGGCAACCAAATTTACCTAGGTTGATCATTGGCTCGATAGTGAAGGTCATGCCTTCTTTTAAAATGGTTCGGTCATTATTTTTATAATGAACAATTTGTGGTTCTTCATGGAATTCAGAGCCAATGCCATGACCGCAATAATCACGAACAATAGAACATTTAGGTGTTGTACCTTTAATGTATTTTTGGATAGCGGAGCCAATTTCACCAAGTTTTACACCAGGCTTAACTTTACGCATACCGACATATAAGCTCTCTTGAGCAATTAAACATAGACGCTTATCGGTAGCGCTAACGTCACCAATTAAAAACATCTTAGAAGTATCGCCATGATAGCCATCTTTAATTACAGTAATGTCGATATTAAGAATATCACCGTCTTTTAAAACAGCAGGTTTTACGAAACCATTGTATTGTTCATCTTGTGTTGCCGGAATGCCGTGACACACAATATGGTTGATTGATGTACAAATAGATTTAGGGAAACCATGGTAGTTCAGTGGTGCAGGGATAGCCCCTTGAACTTCAGTAATGTGTTTATGGCAAATTTGGTCAAGTTCCTCAGTGGTAACCCCAGCTTTTACATAAGGTTCAATCATCTCGAGTACTTCTGCGGCCAGTTGACCGGCTATTCGCATTTTTTCAATTTCAGCGGCGTTTTTAATTTTTACTGACATGGGCTTTTCTCTATCTAAAAATAAATCGTATTAAACGATAATTGTTCTTAGTTTACCTAGCCAATCTTTATCTTTCAATTATAAGGTGAACTGAGAGCGTGGATCAGTCAAATGATCGTTTAATCGTAGTGAATTATGTGAAAAGGGTAGATTTTAGCCGCGTTTTTATGGTATAAAGCGCGCCGGATTGGTGAACAATTTGTTCTCAATACCGACTATACTTTAATTTTAAATCACACACATACCGTCACGCTGTCCGGGGTGCTCAACTTTTTTGATTTTTTATCAAACGGTTAGGGTCGGATTACAAGCGGGGTATGTGGAGGCTTAACCCCATTTAATAGAGGAATTCTCAAATGGCAACTGTATCAATGCGCGATATGCTTAAAGCTGGTGTTCACTTCGGTCACCAAACTCGTTACTGGAACCCAAAAATGAAGCCATTCATCTTTGGTGCTCGTAACAAAGTTCATATCATCAACTTAGAAAAAACGGTACCAATGTTCAACGAAGCTTTAGCTGAACTTGCTAAAATCGGTAACAAAAAAGGTAAAGTTCTTTTCGTTGGTACTAAGCGCGCTGCATCTGAAGCTGTTAAAGAAGCTGCAATCAACAGTGACCAGTACTACGTGAACAACCGTTGGTTAGGCGGCATGCTTACTAACTTTAAAACTGTTCGCCAGTCTATCAAACGTTTAAAAGAATTCGAAGTTCAAGCTCAAGACGGTACTTTTGAGAAGATTACTAAGAAAGAAGCGCTAATGCGTACACGTAGCATGGAAAAACTAGAGAAATCTCTAGGCGGTATCAAAAACATGAACGGTCTTCCAGACGCGTTATTTGTTATCGATGCTGATCACGAGCACATTGCAGTTAAAGAAGCAAACAACCTAGGTATCCCAGTATTTGCTGTTGTTGATACTAACTCAAACCCAGATGGCGTTGACTACATTATCCCAGGTAACGATGACGCAATCCGCGCTATCCAACTTTACCTAAACGCTGCTGCTGATTCTGTAAAGTCTGGTCGTAACCAAGACGTTGCAGCTGTAGCTGAAAAAGACGGTTTCGTAGAAGCTGAGTAATATTTCGATTCGTCGAAAATATTATTTGCTCCTAGTGAGTCTTTTGGTTTCGTAGTAAACTAAAAATAGTTAGCAGGGGCCCAATTTGGCCCCTGATTTTTAACTTTATACCTATTTATATTGAGGAATTGAGAATGGCAACTGTAACTGCTGCTCTAGTTAAAGAACTTCGTGAACGTACTGCTGCTGGTATGATGGAATGTAAGAAAGCACTTGTTGAAGCTGAAGGCGACATCGAGCTAGCGATCGAAAATATGCGTAAATCTGGCGCAGCAAAAGCGGCTAAAAAAGCAGGCAACATCGCTGCTGAAGGCACAATCATCATTAAAGAAGACGCTGGCGTTGCTGTTCTTCTTGAAGTTAACTGTCAAACAGACTTCGTTGCTAAAGACTCAGGCTTCCTAGCATTTGCTAACGAAGTTGCTGAAACTGCTCTAGCAGAACGTCTAGACATCGAAGCGCTTCAAGCTAAATTTGAAGATGCTCGTATCGCTCTAGTAACTAAAATCGGCGAAAACATCAGCATCCGTCGCGTTCAACTAGTTGAAGGTGTTGCTTTGGCTGCTTACCGTCACGGTGAGAAAATCGGTGTTGTTGTTGCTGGTGAAGGCGAAGCTGAAACGCTTAAGCACATCGCTATGCACGTTGCTGCTTCTAAGCCTGAGTACGTTAACCCATCTGACGTACCTGCTGAAGTAGTAGCAAAAGAGCAAGCTGTTCAAGTTGAAATCGCTATGAACGAAGGCAAGCCTCAAGAAATCGCAGAGAAAATGGTTATCGGCCGTATGAAGAAATTCACGGGCGAAGTTTCTCTAACAGGTCAAGCTTTCATCATGGAACCTAAGAAAACTGTTGCTGAAATTCTTAAAGAAAAAGGCGCATCAGTATCTAACTTCGTACGTCTAGAAGTTGGTGAAGGTATCGAGAAAGCGGCTGAAATGAGCTTTGCTGACGAAGTAGCTGCAGTACAAAAAGGTTAATCCTTTCGTATTGTTGATAAAAAAGACCGTGGCCATGCTGCGGTCTTTTTGTGAATGCTCAATAAATAGCAAGTTATGATAATTGTGCCCTTTTGTGTATTTAAGTTCTAATATCAAAAGGCTACAGTTATTTCGACAACTCTTAGTGAAAAGGTAAGAACCATGACGACGAACCCGAAACCAGTATATCAGCGTATTCTATTAAAACTTAGTGGTGAAGCACTTCAAGGCGAAGAGGGTTTTGGTATCGACCCTGCAACACTTGAGCGTATGGCTCAAGAAGTAAAAGAACTGATTGAACTTGGCGTACAAGTTGGTGTTGTAATCGGTGGTGGTAACCTTTTCCGTGGTGCAGGCCTTGCAGAAGCCGGTATGAACCGTGTTGTAGGTGATCACATGGGCATGCTAGCAACGGTAATGAATGGCCTTGCAATGCGTGATGCGCTTCATCGTGCTTATGTTAATGCTCGTGTAATGTCAGCGATTCCTCTTAAAGGCGTATGTGACGATTATAACTGGGCGGATGCAATCGCTCAACTTCGTCAAGGTCGTGTAGTGATTTTCTCTGCAGGTACTGGTAACCCATTCTTTACGACAGATTCAGCAGCGTGTTTACGTGGTATTGAAATTGAAGCTGACGTAGTATTAAAAGCAACGAAAGTAGACGGTGTATTCACTGCTGATCCAGTATCTAACCCAGACGCTGAATTATATGATAAACTGGATTACAGCACAGTTCTTGAAAAAGAATTAAAAGTTATGGACTTAGCTGCATTTACTCTAGCTCGCGATCACGAAATGCCAATTCGTGTGTTCAATATGAACAAACCTGGTGCATTGCGTCGCGTTGTTATGGGTGAAACTGAAGGTACTCTAATCAGTAACGCTAAATAATAGTCCGAAATAAAAATAACAATTAAGGTGAAGTTGTGATTAACGAAATCAAAAAAGACGCTCAAGAGCGCATGGAAAAAAGTGTAGAAGCACTGAAAAACAATCTATTAAAGATTCGTACAGGCCGTGCTCACCCAAGTCTTCTTGCTGGTCTTTCAGTAGAATACTATGGTGCTAAAACACCTATTAACCAAGTTGCTAACATTATTGCTGAGGATTCTCGTACTCTTGCAATTACTGTTTTCGATAAAGAACTTGCTGGTCTTGTTGAAAAAGCAATCATGATGTCAGATCTTGGCCTAAACCCAATGTCTGCTGGTACTGTAATTCGTGTACCACTTCCACCGCTAACTGAAGAGCGTCGTAAAGACCTAGTTAAAATCGTTCGCGGTGAAGCTGAAAATGGTCGTGTTGCTGTTCGTAATATCCGTCGTGATGCTAACGGTGACGTTAAAGGTCTTCTAAAAGAAAAAGAAATCTCAGAAGATGACGATCGTAAAGCACAAGATGAGATCCAAAAATTAACTGATGCTGCAGTTAAGAGTATTGATGAAGTACTTGCAGTTAAAGAAAAAGAGTTAATGGAAGTATAATTTACTTTTATTACTCATTGTTCAGGCTGATGTTTTTATTTAAATAATGATATGATATCGGTGATGAACACGATAAGAAGCGCTGTGTGTAGACATTAGCGCTTTTATTTTTAAGGGAGTTATATGACCAGTCAAATGAATAACGAGTCTTTATCATTAGATGTATTACCCAAGCATATTGCGGTAATTATGGATGGTAATGGACGTTGGGCTAAAGCTCAGGGAAAGCCTCGTGTATTTGGTCATAAGGCGGGTGTTGATGCGGTAAGAAAAACCATATCAGCAGCCAGTAAATTAGGAATTCGTGCCATAACGCTTTTTGCTTTTAGTAGTGAAAATTGGCGTCGTCCTGAAGAAGAAGTTAGTGTTCTTATGGAGTTGTTTATCACGGTTCTTTCACGTGAAGTAAAACGTCTCCATAAAAATAATATTCAATTGCGTGTTATAGGTGATACATCTCAATTTAGTGCACGTCTTCAGAAGAAGATCCTAGAGGCTGAAGCCGTAACTGCTGAAAATACAGGCTTAGTACTAAATGTTGCAGCGAATTATGGCGGGAAATGGGATATCACCCAAGCAGTAAAACGTCTTGCTTATCAAGTGGAGCAAGGTAACTTACAGGCAGATAGAATTGATGAAGCTGCGATTGCATCTGAATTAATGATGTCAGATTTGCCTGATGTGGATTTGATGGTCAGAACCAGTGGTGAGTGCCGTATAAGTAATTTTATGTTGTGGCAAATGGCATACGCCGAGTTCTATTTCACTGACCAATATTGGCCTGACTTCAACGAGCAAAGCTTGGCAGATGCTGTAGCTTGGTTTGTAAGTCGAGAAAGACGATTTGGGTGTACCGGTGAACAAATCCAAGCTCTAATGAACAAAAAGGATCAATAAAGTTTGAAACAGCGCATTATTACCGCTCTTATCTTAGCCCCTTTGGTTATTGCTGGCATTTTTATGTTACCAATGCAGGGCTTTCTTGTTGCTATT
>JAAGZR010000652.1 GCA_024206155.1 Aliivibrio sp. | reverse complement strand
CATAAAGTGCTTAGTGATAGACCCTTACAACAAGATAAGGTCTAACGACTCCCTTTCAGATGTGAACGTGTATACAATGGAGTACCTATCTAAGATAGAGGTCTTTGCTAAGAAGTACGATGTTTTGGTTATCATTGTAGCCCATCCAACTAAGATGTACAGAAATCAAGAGGGTAATATGGAGGAGCCTACGATGTATAACATCAAGGGTGGTGGTGAGTGGTACGATGCGAGCTACCACGGAATCTTGGTCCACAGAAACTACGAGGAGAACACGGTCAAGGCAAAGGTTTTGAAGGTTAAGTTTCAGAATCTTGGTGAGAACGGTGCAGAGGCTCACTTCACTTGGAACAAGAGTAGTGGTGAGTTTGTGCCGAAGGAAAAGCCTGTTGGTGTAAACGAGTTGATGCCTTGGGATTAAAACCAAAAGACAAGCACCCGATGGGATACTACCTACCAACTGAGTTAGAGATGAAGGCATCTTATTGGTGCATTGAGAACGGGGTGGGGGTGTCTCCACTGAGTGCTGGTTACGGCAAGGGTAGGTGGCATGTGGAGATAACAATAAACAAGAAGTCTAAGAAGTCTCCTGAGACGTACGGCAAGGTTGAGATTTGGAAGAAGACATATGAGTTCAGGTTATATTACTATAATAAATTTTTAAAGAAACAAAATGAAAAGTAAATACTCAAAGTACGAGAAAGAGGTTAGGTCAATGAGGGAGGACACTGGACACGGCTCAGATACAATAGCTCAGACCATAAGCTCAAAGTATCCCGAAGATGGGATTAATGTTCACACCTTTGCAAGATACATCAGAAAAAAGGGTTGGGTAAGACCGTCCATAGTGGATGAGTCTATGCACAGGAATAACTTAAACCCTAGTGATAACTGGAAGTTATCTTGGGTGAAGGACAAGGTTACTGGTACGTCTACCTTGGTTGTCAACCCAGACTACAAGCACACTGAGTCTGTTGACTACGAGCAGATAAGGACTGAGATGATTTCAGAGATGAAGAAACTGTCCCCGAAGGTTGATAAGTACAAGAGGAAGAAGAACAAGGACTCACACTGCTTGGTTTTGGATATAGCCGACCTACACATAGGTAAGTTGGCAACAAAGGATGGGTCTAATGATAACTACAATGTTGATATAGCTATCGACAGAGCCATCAAGGGTAGTATACAACTTATTGACAAGTCTGAGCCGTACAACATAGATAAGATATTCTTTATCATTGGTAACGATGTTCTACACATAGACAACGCAAAGACTAGAACCACAACGAGTGGTACACCACAAGACACCGATGGTATGTGGTACGACAACTTCAAGATAGCAAGGGGTGTTTACTGCCACATCATTAGTATGTTATCAACCATAGCAGATGTAGAGGTTATTCACTGCCCCTCTAATCATGACTACATGACTGGGTTTATGTTGGCTGATGCTGTCCACTGTTACTTTCATAACAACAAGAACATTACCTTTAACGTGGATAACAATCACAGGAAGTACACTAGGTACGGCAAGAATATGCTGATGTTCAGCCACGGAGATGGTTGTAAGATAGACCAGATACCATACCTGTCAGCACACGAGAGTTCTCAGATATGGTACGAGACGAAGTACAGGTACGGATACCTTCACCACATACACCACAAGGACTACTTTAAGTTCAGGAGTGGTAAGGACTATATAGGGATGACCGTAGAGTATTTACGTTCACCTAGTGGTACAGACAGGTGGCATGCAGACAATGGATACACTGGTGCTAAGGTTGCGCTTGAGGCATTCATTCACCACCCAGAGAACGGTCAGGTGTGTAGACTAACACATAATTTTTAAATAAATAGACATGGAACAAACTTATAGGTTGGAATTTAATGAAGAACAACAGTTTTTTAATTTACACGATGGAAGCGTTAAAGAAAACACGCATGGTTGGTTTACCATTTTTAAGAACTGTACGGTGTCGGACTTTGAGGTTTACGAGCGTTATATAAATTGTGTTAAACAAAAAAAATTAACAAAAAAGTATTTACTAAAACATGCATCTGAGCTTAAAGGATTTGGTAATACTCTTAATTATAAACCATGAAAAATAATTTAAAGGTTGGGGACACCGTCAGGTTTCACAAGTCCATATCCAAAAGAGTTAAGTTAAACAAGGAGTATAGGGTTATTTATGTGTCTCATGACTTCAAGGTTGGTCGTGGGGTATTTGAGATAATGGTTAGTAGAAGGAAGGCTTGGCTTATTAGGAAGTATGACCAAAGATATGGTTGGGATATTTTAAGAAACTAAAAATGAACATTAAAAAGATTCATAAAATAATTGACAAAATTCCTGGGATAGAATTATATTATGAAAACAAAACATCAGTTGATTGGAGGGTTCTAATTGCCTTGGTTTATCAAGTTGATTTTAATGCTCACATGGATGTTGAGGGGGTTGTTTATAGGATGACCATTCAAGATGGGCGTTTTTATATAGGGAAAACAGAGAGGTCTTTAGGTCTTAGAGTGTTTGAGCATTTAGAAGAAAGCTTTAGAAGCTGGGAAATCAAAAAAACGAAGTACCGTATTTTTGAGGAAAAGCTAATGCTTGGAGAATCTATTGAGGTCGATGTCTTATCAAACGATGTAACCCAAGAAAAGCCAATCATACAGTCCTACCACGATAGTAGTTTAATTTTAAACAAACAGTTTTTATATAACTCAAAGGGTGAAAAAATAATAATTAATAATTAAAAATAAAATGAAAAAACTAATATTAGAACACTACGGGGACACTGAAGAAGTCTTGTTTGCTGGTGGGTTTGACGATGCTATTATAGGGTTTGAGCCTAACTTATGGAAGGTTGTGTACTCCAGAAACGAGTGCATCAAGATAATGGTTAAGGAGGGCATGGATGAGGAGGAGGCTATAGAGTACCTAGAGTTTAACACGTTTAGTGCCTACGTTGGGGAGAAGACACCTATCTGGGTAGAGACGTTTGACTGGGCGTTATGAAACACAACAACGACTTTAAGTACGACCTAGAGGTTGGTCAGTTAAATTAGCTAAATATATGATACAAAAAAGAGAAACAAAACAAGATTTATTAAAGCAAAAAAGGTTATTCGAGGTTTTTTCTAAACATATGAAGTCTGATTATAATCAATTTTCTTCATTTAGTAAAAAATATAGGATAGACGGTTACTGCTATAATGATAAAAATATAACTTGCTGGGTGGAGTGTAAGTGGTATAATAAAAATGCTCACTGTTTTTTAAATGTCCCAAAGTTTAATGAATTAATTGAACTTAGTAAAAATACAATGTTACCAAGCTATTTAGTTTTTAGGGAGTATGATAGATGGGGCTATATATTAATTCACGATGGTAAAAACATAACTTGTAATTACAACATAAAATTAATAGGTGGAACACCAAAAGGGAGGGTTGCTAACGATGACGATACAGAACCATTAATAACACTTGATAAAAATAATATTGAGTGGGGTAATTAAATGTATTAATATATTTGTCTATGACCAATAAATGTGTTGTTTGTGGAGACCAAATAGCTATACTACTGAAGTCCAAGCAGGTATGTTACAACTGTTTGTCTAGTCAAAAAAAGAAGCTACCCAACACAACTAATCCAGAAAAAAACAAGTAATTATGATTATTACCAACATAAAGTCTATCATAGACAGGCAACAAGAAAAGGGTCTCAAGAAGTACGGCAAGACCGTTGACCAAGCAGACCTATCCATAGTTGAATGGATTGAACACACCCAAGAAGAAATAGCTGATACGTTGATATACCTAGAGTGTATCAAGCAGAAGATGATTGATAAAAGAAAGTCAGACAAGCTTATTGATATACTACTGTAGGGTGGTGTGTCTACTATTAATAAATTAAATATAAATAAAATGAAATTACACGAGTTATTAAAAGTGCAAGAAAAAGTTAAAGAGCTTGAAACCGTACCTTTAGAGATAGCATATAAAGAGTATATAGAGTTACTCAAGACTTACCAGGAAAGTGTGTTTACCTTTCACATGAATGATGGACAAAGAATTTTAAAAAGTGATTCTAAAAGCAATCAGGAAGAAATGAAAGAGTTTTTTAAAAATTTTCCACCAGAAGGATGCAAGTCAATTGAGTTTCATAAGTGATTCGTAAGAGGAGGAGAAGTAAGAAGAGGGGTCCAGTAAGGGCTAAGAGGGTCACACACGATGGTATCAAGTTCGCATCTGGTCTTGAGAAGCATATGTATATGGCCTTAAAAAAGGCTAGGATAAAGGCTGCTTACGAGGGAGAGACCTTTGTCTTGATAGATGGTTTTATGTTTGAGAGTTCTTCTTACGAAAGACAGGCCAACGGCAAAAGGGATATGGTGGACAGGGGTAACAAGAAGATACTACCCATAAAATATACACCAGACTTTATTGGTGATGACTTTATAATAGAGTGTAAGGGTAGGGCTAACGAGTCATTCCCAATGAGGTGGAAGTTGTTCAAGCGGTATGTAAATGAACACCTAAAAGGGGTGACCCTATACAAACCTCAGAATCAGAAAGAATGTGAAGTAGTAATTAATTTAATAAAAGAAAAAAGAAAATGCAAGACAAAACAGGTTGGGAATTAAGTATTGGACTATACCCTGGAATATTATTTGGGTTTAGAAGCTACGCATCTGAGGGTGTTGATAGCGATGGTGATGAGTACACACAGACAATACATGTAGTGTATGTACCATTTATAGATGTATCACTAAGTATATATAGATATTAACATGGGACTATTTGATAAGAGAATAGAGTACAAACCTTTTGAGTACCCTGAATACTACACGGATGGTTGGTTGAAACAAGCGCAAGCTTTTTGGCTACACACCGAGATAAGTATGTCTGGCGATGTAAAGGATTGGAACGAGAAACTTACCGCCTCTGAAAAGAATTTGGTTGGTAATATACTACTAGGGTTCGCACAAACTGAATGTGCTGTATCTGATTATTGGACACAGAAGGTTGTGTCTTGGTTTCCAAAACACGAAATACAACAAATGGCTATGATGTTTGGGTCACAGGAAACCATCCACGCTGTAGCCTACTCATACTTAAACGAAACACTAGGACTCAATGACTTTAAAGGATTTTTGCACGAAAGTGCTACTGCCAACCGTTTTAACAACCTCATGGATGTGGATAGCTCTAGTCATACTGACATGGCTAAATCACTCGCAATATTTAGTGCCTTTGCCGAAGGTGTTAGCTTATACTCTGCTTTTGCCGTTCTGTATAGTTTTCAGTTACGAAATCTACTTAAGGGTATCGGGCAACAAATGAAGTGGAGTGTTCGAGATGAGTCACTTCATAGTAAGATGGGTTGTAGATTATTCAACCAAATGTGTAAGGAGGATGAAAACCTAAGACCTTTGGTTAAGGACGATGTTATTAACGCAGCGACCATGATGATGGAACTCGAACATAAATACATCGACAAGATGTTTGAGATGGGTGACCTAGAAAACCTAAAGGCATACGATTTAAAGCAGTTTATAATAAAGAGAACAAATGAAAAAATTAAAGAGCTTGGGTACGAAAAGTCTTTTGAATACGATGAGGAATCTGCGTCTAATCTTGATTGGTTTTATCATCTTACAGGTGGTCATACCCACACTGATTTCTTTTCGGTACGCCCGACAGACTATAGTAAAGCGAATGAAGGAGAAGACTTTGCGGATATTTGGTAAATAATTAAATTAAATACAATGAAAGAAAGTACACTGATAGAAATGCAAAAGAAGGTTGAGTCACTTACTCGTGT
>JAAGZR010000101.1 GCA_024206155.1 Aliivibrio sp. | reverse complement strand
GCAAGGCAAGGCAGTAATGGAGCTTGATGCTCGTATTAAGCGTATTGAAGCTCAGAATGCCAAGATCGCTAAAATGATTGATGGTGTTGGTGCTCAAGGTTCGAATACCGCGGGAGCCGCAGCTGATTTAAGTGAACTTGACGAGCGTTTAAAAGGCATTGAAGAAAAAACAGCAAAAGCCGTTGAGCTTATTCGCTCAGGAGCTGGTGCTGGTGGTGGCAAGAAACGAGCTTGGCCGCCATAGTAGGTAAGAGATTTAAAAGCCGGTATTACAGAAATGTAGTATCGGTTTTTTTATATCTATTGCTCACAGGAAGAGATGAATGTAGTTATCTTAGGTATAAAAAAAGCAGCGTTAATTACTTAACACTGCTTTAAATTTTTCAAATAAGGCGTGATTAGTTCATGCCGTATTTTTTAAGTTTTTTACGAAGCGTACCACGGTTGATACCCATCATGTTTGCTGCTTTAGTTTGGTTGCCGCGAGTATGCTGCATGATCATGTCTAGTAGAGGTTGCTCTACTTCAGCTAATACTAATTCATATAAGTCGTTAACTTCTTGACCATTTAATTGGCCTAAGTAGTTTTTCAGCGAAGCCTTAACAGAGTCACGTAGTGGTTTCTGAGTAATTTGGTCTTGTGCTGTAACTGTTGTAACTGTTAATGCTTCTGAAGTCATAGATTGATCGAACATATTCTGTTTAGCTCTTCTTTTATTATGATGCAACGTGGTCGAAATAGCTTTCAAGTTGATGGAGTTGCTGTGAAGCGTCCTCTATCGCGTTAAAGCTGCGGCGGAAATCGGCTGCTTGCTCATGCTCTTTTAAGTACCAACCCACATGCTTACGAGCAATGCGAGGGCCTAAAAATTCACCATAAAACTGGTGAAGCGCATGGACATGACCAAGTAAAGTGGTCTTCACTTCTTCAATTGGAAGAGGTGGCATGATTTCGCCCGTTTCTAAATAATGTTGGATTTCTTTAAAAATCCATGGCCTACCTTGTGCAGGACGGCCGATCATTAAAGCGTCAGCGCCTGTATACTCAAGCACAAAACGAGCCTTTTCCGGTGAGTCGATATCACCGTTCGCTATAACCGGAATAGAAATCGCTTCTTTTACCGCTTTAATGTTGTCGTATTCAGCTTCACCTTTGTACATACAAGCTCTGGTTCGCCCATGAAGCGCTAAAGCTTGGATGCCACATTGCTCCGCCATTTTTGCAACCTGAACACAGTTTCGGTTGTCTGGATCCCAGCCTGTACGCGTTTTCAGAGTTACTGGAACGTCAACGGCATTTACAACGGCTAATAAGATCTCTTCAATCAAATCAGGTCGCTGTAATAATGCGGAACCAGCAAGTTTCTTATTCACCTTCTTAGCAGGGCACCCCATATTGATATCGATGATTTGAGCACCGGTTTCAACACAGTGTTGCGCAGCTTCCGCCATCAACTGTGGATCTGCCCCAGCAATTTGTACCGAGCGAATACCAGATTCACCTTCATGTACCATGCGATTTTGGGACTTAGATGTTTTCCATAGTTTTGGGTTAGAAGACATCATTTCGCTCACAGCCATGCCTGCGCCATAGCGCATACATAACTCACGAAAAGGCCTATCGGTTACACCAGCCATAGGAGCAACGATAAGATTGTTCTTTAATGTATATTTACCTATCTGCAAAACATCCACACACGTTTGTGTCAGCAAGGGCGCGCATTTTACGCATTTTTTGCTCGCCTGAAAAGACCAAATTTTGAGCATTTACAAATAGTTTATGCAATTTGTTTATATTTCAGTCAATTAGATGGTTTTATGCCTCAAATTTAGTATTGAGGCATTGAAGTTTTTTTTAGAAAGAGTAGGTCTGAGGGACGATTACTTCTTAATTCCTGAGATTCTGCACCATTCTTGTTGCTCAGCAATAGCATCAAGGGTGAAGTTATCTGTGTAGTATGAAGCAACATCATTTGCTTGAGTATCTAAGACACCAGACATAGCTAGCACGCCACCAGGAGCAACGTGAGCGGTAATAATACTTGAAAGTTCACGAAGTGGGGCAGCAAGAATATTAGCGACAACAACGTCAGCAACAAGATTCTCTGGCTGATCTTGAGGTAAGAATAATTCAAGTTGATCAGCTACGCCATTACGAGCGGCATTGTCTTTTGATGCGGTGATCGCTTGAGGATCAATGTCGATCCCTACCACTTTTGCAGCACCTAATTTGATCGCAGCGATCGCTAAGATGCCAGAGCCACAACCAAAGTCGATAACAGTTTTGCCTTTAAGGTCGATACTTTCTAGCCATTCAAGACAAAGTGCTGTTGTTGCATGGGTGCCTGTACCAAACGCAAGGCCAGGATCAAGCATTACATTAACCGCATCTGGCTCAGGGATTTCACGCCAGCTTGGGCAAATCCATAAGCGCTCACCAAACTTCATTGGGTGGAAATTATCCATCCATTCACGTTCCCAGTCTTTGTCTTCAAGTTGTTCAACTTTATAAGCAAAGTTATCATCAAGTACTGTGCTTGCTTTTAATTGTGCAATCACTAAATCCATGTCGGTTTCTGCATCATAAAGAGCAACAATATCCGTTTCGCCCCATAAACGAGTCTCTCCTGGAAGAGGTTCAAAGATAGGGACATCTTTTGCATCTAAAAACGTTACCGAAAGAGCACCCGTCTCTTCCATTAGCATATCACTGATTTGTTCAGCATTTTCAGATGTTGCATTTAGTTTTACTTGAATCCAAGGCATGGGGATCACTTTGTTTAGTTGAAAATATCGGCGAATTTTACCATAGAAAAAGGCCGTGAGTGTAATCACTCGCGGCCTTTATTTACTTCTTTAACTTAAGATGAAAAATTGGATTCTATTGAAGGCCTAATTTTTTCTCAAGGTAATGGATGTTTGCACCGCCGTGTTGGAAGTTCTCATCATTCATAATATCTAGGTGTAGAGAGATATTTGTATTGATGCCTTCCACAATCATTTCGCTTAATGCGTTTTTCATACGAGCGATAGCAACATCACGATTTTCACCGTAAGTGATTAACTTACCGATCATTGAATCGTAATGTGGTGGTACAGTGTAGCCTGTATAAATGTGAGATTCCCAACGAACGCCTAGACCACCAGGTGGGTGGAAACGCCCAATTTTACCTGGTGAAGGTAGGAAGCGAACAGGATCTTCAGCATTGATACGACACTCAATTGAGTGACCACGCAGTTTGATGTCTTCTTGAGTAAACGAAAGAGGTTGGCCTGCGGCAATACGCAGTTGCTCTTTGATTAAGTCGATACCCGTTACCATTTCAGTAATTGTGTGCTCAACTTGAATACGTGTGTTC
>JAAGZR010000651.1 GCA_024206155.1 Aliivibrio sp. | reverse complement strand
CATAAAGAAATTATTGCAATGAGCGATAGCGACATACTCAAGCATAGTGTCTTCAAACAGAGTGGTCGTCCTAAACTAAATCAACAACCAGATAGTTATGAATATCAAATAACAGGGCAACTGTATTCGGTGCTATCAAAGAGACAACAGCGGTTACAGGAAAAAGGCATGTTTATGTTAGCCACCAATGACTTGAGTGACAGGTTAACGATGGAAAAAATGCTTAGCCTTTACAAGTCGCAGCAAAGTGTAGAAAAAGGTTTTAGGTTTTTAAAGAGTCCAGACTTTTTAACCTCATCGCTTTATCTAAAAAAACCAGAAAGAATTGAGGCACTACTGATGGTTATGACATGCTGCTTAATGGTTTACGCGGCATTAGAGCATAAAATAAGAAGGGAGTTAAAGGCTCAGTCGATGTACTTCCCTAACTTAAAGTATAAGCCCTGCCAAAATCCTACCGCTCGCTGGGTATTCTTCTGCTTTCAAGGCGTGGATGTATTAACCGTCAGTGATGAGCAGCAGCTAGTACTTAATATTGAGGATAGGCACAAAATCATTATCAATAGTATGGGTAGTATCTACCAACAAATTTATTCCTAAAAGAGTTGCGGAATGTCGGATATAAGGGTCGACTGAAATATATAAAGTTTTTAATCACATTTCATCATCTTGCAATGAAATTTCTTGCTCTACCGTAACTTTTTTATAAATTTT
>JAAGZR010000650.1 GCA_024206155.1 Aliivibrio sp. | reverse complement strand
CTGCTTATCAAGTTTAAATATATCAAGATATGAAGAGTGGAAAAATACAAACCTTATATACGATGCTATTTGGTTCTTAGATGGAGTACTTGAAGAGTTTATACAGAAAGCGAAAGGCAAGGTTGGCTTTGCAAACTCAGTTAGATCAGCGGAAAAAGGTAGAGCGCTTGGCCTTGGAGTACTGGGCTGGCACACGTACCTACAAAAAAACGGAATACCCTTCGAGGGATTAACAGCACAATATGAAACTAGAAGAATATTTAGCCAGATTAAAATCGAATCTGAGCGAGCGAGTAGAGATCTCGCTGAACTTTATGGTGAACCTCTGTGGTGCGTTGGTACTGGGTTTCGTAACACTCATCTTAGGGCTATTGCTCCTACTGTGTCTAATAGTAAGCTTGCCGGTAATGTTAGTCCTGGTATTGAGCCTTGGGCCGCTAATGTTTTCACTGAACAAAGCGCGAAGGGTACGTTCATTAGGAAGAACAAAGAGCTCGAAAAAGTCTTAAGAAAAGCTGG
>JAAGZR010000100.1 GCA_024206155.1 Aliivibrio sp. | reverse complement strand
GATTAAGAGTGATTTAATTTGAATGAGTTATAACTAATTTCGTCCGTTACTTATTATTTAGCATCCAATGATGGTGCTGTTTTTGCGTGAGTTAGGTATAGAGGAATACAAGTAAATAATAAACCGCCAACAATGTTACCTAAAATAGTCGGGATAAGGTTGAAGTTCAACCAAGTCGCGATACCGAAATCAGCGCCAAGGATCATACCCAGTGGGAATAAGAACATGTTTACTACTGTGTGCTCAAATACTAGTGCGAAGAAGATGAAAATTGGGAACCACATCATTGCTACACGGCCAGACACTGTGCGAGCTGTCATATTACCAATCACACCTAAACATACCATTAGATTACAGAAAATAGCGCGGACAAAACACGTGATCCAACCATCCATACCCATATTTTCAAAGCCTAAGCTACGGCCTGTCGATACAGCGATAAACTTCTTCGCAACCGCGTTAAGCTCTAGAGAGAAGTTACCTGTTAGAGAAACCGCAACAAGATAAGCAACAATTAATGAACCAATAAGATTACCTAGACCAACAAGACCCCAGCAGCGGAAAATACGACCCCAAGTAATGCCAGGACGGTTATCAAATTTTGCCAATGGAGCAAGACCAAATACACCCGTTACTAAGTCATAGCCCATTACACTTAAAATAACAAAACCAACAGGGAAGACAAGTGCACCAATGATACCAACACCAGTTTGAACAATGGTTGTAATAGCAACCACCACTGCCAGAGATAAAATAATACCAGCCATTGTGCTTCGTATTAGAAGATCTCGAGTGCTTGTTTTTACTTTTGCTTCACCAACGTTAATCATGGTTTGTACAAATTCTGCTGGTTTAAAGTCAGTAGTAGACATGGATGTGTCCTTATAAAAAAATTAAAAGTTTAAATTGAATAGTGAAAGACTCGCTGGTTCTCGTTCTACTACTGAGAAACAGCAAGCCTTTAAGCTATTAAATCTAACGTAAGTAATTAAGCTGAGATTTCTACTGCACCTTTAGTAACACGAGCTTTATACGCTTTAACGTTAAATTGCGCATCTTCCATGCAAACACCTGTAGTAAGATTAAAGCGTTGTTTCTTTAAGGGACTAGCCACCCAAAGTTCACCTTGGTGTTCAACAATCAAACCACGTGATAAAACATTTGATTGGAAGTAAGGGTCAGTATTACTGATTGCCAGTACGTCTTCGCCTTTTGATGGACGAAACACGGCAACTTGCTCACCATTCACAAGAGCACAAACTCCTGTACCTGGAATGATATCTTCTAGTTGACAGATTTTTACGAATTTAGAAGTCATAATTAACTCTCTCGCTCTTATTCAGTTGCAGCTACGTGTAGGATGTCACCCTTTGCTTCTGGGTGTTTTTCAGTAAAAGTTGCTGGGCGGTGTTGTTCACGGCCATCAGAAACAAATACAACATTATCATCACGCTCATCAGCGTTAATAAAATGAGCAAAACGCTTAAGTTGAGTTTCGTCGTTAATCGTATCTGTCCACTCACACGCAAAGTTGTTCACTAATTTTGCAACATCCAGTTCCAGTTGTTCGTTGATACCCAGTTTGTTATCTACGATGACTTCACGTAGGTAATCCACACCGCCTTCTAGGTTATCCATCCATACAGATGTACGTTGTAGTGGTGCAGCCGTACGAATGTAGAACATCATGAAACGGTCGATATATTTGATAAGTGTTTCTTGGTCTAAATCGCTTGCCAGTAAGTCCGCGTGACGAGGTTTCATACCACCGTTACCACAGACATACATGTT
The DNA here is from genome assembly GCA_024206155.1 of Aliivibrio sp. Classification (GTDB taxonomy): domain Bacteria; phylum Pseudomonadota; class Gammaproteobacteria; order Enterobacterales; family Vibrionaceae; genus Aliivibrio. Next base: position 4,656 of record JAAGZR010000100.1, on the reverse strand, counting down.
CCAACCTGCGTCAGTTGCAATAATACCTAAGTCTTTACCTTGGGCTTCGGCACACTCACGAGTACATCCAGACACGCCGAACTTCATCTTATGAGGAGTGCGGATGCCTTTATAACGGTTCTCGATCATTACACCTAGGCCTACAGAGTCTTGAACACCGTAACGACACCACGTTGAACCAACACATGTTTTAGCCATGCGAAGTGCTTTTGCGTAAGCTTGACCAGTCTCGTAACCTGCCGCGATTAACTTTTTCCAGATTGCTGGTAAGTCATCTTTTTGAGCGCCAAATAGACCGATACGCTGTGCGCCTGTAATTTTTGTGTACAGGTTGTATTCTGCTGCAACATCAGCAAGAACGCTTAGTGCTTGAGGTGTTACTTCGCCACCCGCCATGCGAGGGATAACAGAGTAAGAACCGTCTTTTTGCATGTTACCTAGGAAGTTATCGTTGGTATCGTGCAGTTTCACTAACTCAGGCTTAAGGATGTGTTCACCCCAGCAAGAAGCAAGGATAGAACCAGCAAGAGGTTTACATACTTCACAGCCGTAACCTTTGCCGTATTTTTCTAGAAGTTCATCAAACGTTTTGATTTCTTCGATACGAATAAGGTGGAATAGCTCTTGGCGAGAATAAGCAAAGTGCTCACACACGTCACTTTTAACTTCGATACCAGACTTTGCCAATTCTGCATTAAGTACAGAGGTAACTAGAGGGATACAGCCACCACAGCCGGTACCAGCGCCTGTTACCGCTTTAATATCAGCCATTGTATGATGACCATCTGCAACCGCTTGAGCGATTTTGCCTTTGGTTACATCAAAGCATGAACAGATAACCGCAGATTCAGGAAGCGAGTCAGCACCTAGTGTTGGTTTTTCTGCGCCAGCGTGTGCTGGTAGAATAAGAGCATCAGGGTGTTCTGGTAGGTCGATTTCATTAAGCATAAGTTGCAGAAGATCGCCATAGTCAGAAGTGTCTCCCACCATTACCGCACCAAGTAGCTTCTTGTTGTCTTCAGAAACGATAAGACGCTTGTAAACTTCTTGCTCTTCATTTTGGTAAACGTAGCTCTTACAACCAGGAGTGCGACCATTAGCATCACCGATAGAGCCAACTTTAACACCAAGCAGTTTTAGTTTTGCAGACATGTCTGCGCCTTCAAACTTACTGTCATTACCTAAAATGTGGTCAACGGCAACGGTTGCCATTTTGTAGCCAGGAGCAACAAGACCGTAGAACGTTTGGTTCCAAGAAGCACATTCGCCAATTGCGTATATGTTTTTATCGGTAGTTTGGCAGTTATCATTGATTTCGATACCACCGCGAGGAGCAATACCAAGACCCATTTGACGAGCCAGTTTATCTTGAGGGCGAATACCAGCTGAGAATACGATGAAATCTGCTTCTAGCTCTGTGCCATCAGCAAAGCGCATTACATTACGCGCATCTTTTCCTTCAGGTACAATTTCAAGTGTATTTTTGCTCGTATGAACATTAACACCCATGCGTTCGATTTTTTGACGAAGTTGGTTGCCACCAGCAAGATCAAGTTGTTCTGCCATTAATTTCGGTGCAAATTCAACAACGTGAGTCGTTACACCAAGTGCTTTTAATGCACCAGCTGCTTCAAGGCCTAATAGACCACCACCAACAACGACACCGCTTTTACTGTTTTTTGCCGTCGCTTCGATAGATTTAAGATCTTCAATCGTGCGATAAACAAAACAATCTTTACCGTCGTTCCCTTTGATTGGTGGAACGAATGGATAAGAACCCGTTGCAAGAACCAGTTTGTCGTATTGAATCTCACGGCCAGTGCTTGAGTAAACGGTTTGTTTTTCACGATTGATATTAATAGCACGCTCACCAAGTAAAACATTGATGTTGTGCTTTTCGTAGAATCCTTCTTTTACAAGAGAAAGTTCATCTGCAGTATGATGAGAAAAATAAGAAGAAAGGTGAACACGGTCGTACGCGACACGAGGCTCTTCACAAAACACTGTGATGTCCATGTTTTGAACGTCGGTTTTATCTACTAAATCTTCGATATAGCGATGACCAACCATGCCATTACCGATGATGACTAACTTCATCTTGCTCATAAGGATTCCTATTATCTCTGATATATAGATATGATGAGTTATGAATGAATATGTCGATATGACGTGGATCAATTACGAAATAAAACTACACTAAAGGGGTAGTTAAAAGGGTGATTTTTTATTTTTTGTTATTTAATCAACTGTTTGTATGTAGTACGTAACTATTGAGTGTTGTTTTTTTACAACATACAACAGAATTAATTTCTTTTTGGTCGGTTTTATCTTTGTTTTCTGAAAAAAAAAGACAGAATGTGAAGTTACATTCTGCCTTTATTAGAGGGAAAGATTTCTTATGAGTTTAGAATTTGAATCGTTCTATTTCTTGTTTTAACTCATTTGAAATATCTGATGCTTGAATTAAAGATTACTCTATTTATTTAGTTAATTCTTTTGATACATCATGTATAGCTTCAGTATTACGTGTGATTTCTTTAGTGACTGTCGAAGCGGTAATTATAATAGCAAATACACTTACACCGATCTGTTCATGTTTTAATTTCACTATATTCTGGTCATTTATAAATTATTTTTAGTGATCTAGTGAACATATTTATGAGATCTATATGAGGGTAAGGCGCAATTAATTTAAACTTGGTCGAGTTATTTGATTACACCATCCCTAATTGATTTGGTTTAGTCTACTCCTTTAAATGAACGGTGAAACATGATGGAACGTCTTTCTCTAAAAACAGCGATTGCTGCTGCATTAGTTACAACGCTAGCAGGTTGTGCAACAACAACCGAGCATGCATGGCAAGAAGATACTACGTATAAGCTGACGGTATTACATACAAACGATAACCACGGCCGTTTTTGGCAGAATAAATACGGCGAGTATGGTATGGCGGCTCGTAAAACGCTGATTGATGAGTTACGAGCAGATGTTCAAGCACAAGGCGGTAGCGTTCTTCTTCTTTCTGGTGGTGATATTAATACCGGTGTTCCTGAATCAGATCTTCAGGATGCTGAACCAGATTTTAAAGGCATGAATAAAATTGGTTATGATGCGATTGCCCTTGGTAACCATGAATTTGATAATCCATTAGATGTATTGCAAAAGCAGATTGATTGGGCTGAGTTCCCAATGCTATCAGCGAATATCTATGATAAGAAAACCGGTGAGCGTAAATATCAAGCGTACGAAATCTTTGAAAAGCAGGGTATTAAAATTGCTGTTGTTGGTTTCACAACTGAAGACACGGCTAAAATTGGTAACCCAGAATACATCGGTGATTTAGAGTTTCGTGATCCTAAAGCAGAAGCGAAAAAAATCATTACAGAGCTAGAAGCGAATGAGAAGCCGGATCTTATTTTTGCAGTAACGCATATGGGCCATTATGAAAATGGTCAACGTGGTATTAACGCTCCAGGTGATGTTGCTTTAGCTCGTTCACTTGAACTTGGTGAGCTAGACATGATTGTGGGTGGTCACTCACAAGAGCCTGTATGTATGGAAGGACCAAATGTCGCTAAGAAAAACTTTACACCAGGTGATGAGTGTAAACCAGACCAGCAAAACGGTACTTGGATTGTTCAAGCGCACGAATGGGGTAAATACGTAGGTAAAGCTGATTTTGAATTCCGTAATGGCGAATTAGAGATGGTAAGTTACGATCTTATTCCTGTGAACTTAAAGAAAAAAGTGAAAATCGACGGTAAAAAACAGCGTGTATTTATCCAAGATGAGATTGAACAAGATCCTGAATTACTTGCATTCTTAAAACCTTACCAAGAAAAAGGCCAAGGACAGTTGAATGTGAAAATCGCATCAACTAATGGAAAGTTAGAAGGGGACCGTAATGTGGTTCGTTTCCAACAAACAAATTTAGGTCGTTTAATTGCTCAATCTCATATGGAACGTGCTAAAGCGGACTTTGCAGTGATGAACTCAGGTGGTGTGCGTGATTCAATTGAGATGGGCGATGTAACCTATAAAGACGTGTTAACCGTGCAACCGTTTGGAAATATCGTTACTTATGCTGATATGACAGGCCAAGAAGTACTAGATTACTTAAATGTTGTCGCAACGAAACCTGTTGATTCTGGTGCTTATGCTCAATTTGCAGGCATTAAGATGACAGTGGAGAATGGCAAAGTATCAAATGTGTTTATTGGTGGTAAGCAATTGCGTTTAGATAATACATATCGCTTTACTGTACCAAGCTACAATGCCGCAGGTGGTGATGGTTACCCTAAAATTTCAGATCACCCTGGTTACGTAAATACAGGTTTTGTTGATGCCGAAGTACTTAAAGAGTTCTTAGAAACAAATAGCCCAATTGATGTGAATGAATTTGCACCTCGTGGTGAGATTGTTTATAAATAAGCGCTAATGTTTATAGGAAAAAGCCTCCAAAATTTTGGAGGCTTTTTTTATGAGCTGCGTTTTTGATGCTTTTCTCTATTATCTAATTTTTTAGCTTCACTTTTTCTAAGTAGCACATAGACAGCACCAGTTCCGCCATGTTGTGTTTTTGCTGAGTGAACACACATGACTTCTTTTATTTGTGGTAGCCATTGAGCAACATGGCTTTTAATTAAAGCAGGAGG
>JAAGZR010000099.1 GCA_024206155.1 Aliivibrio sp. | reverse complement strand
GCAATTACCTTAGTAGGATTTTGGGAGTGGACTCAGTTTACTGAATCAAAATCTCGTTATATAGCTTTAATTCCCTCTGTTGCGGTCTTAGCAGCATCTCTTTTCTTATTGCCGACCTCTTCACTAGAACTTGCAATACCAAGTGATGGCCACCAAGCAGTGTTGCTTATCGGTTCAATTTGGTGGTTAATTGCATCAGGGTTAGTACTTACTTTTCCAAAAAGTAAAGTACTGTGGGAAAACAACCTTCCTTTAAAACATATTTTTGGTTGGCTAACCATGATCCCGTTTTTATGGAGTATTTTACTACTTCGCGCGGATCACTACGCTTTTGATAGTTTTTACGGTGCTAAATTAGTGTTACTAGTTTGTCTTTTGGTATGGGCAGCCGATAGCGGTGCTTATTTTGCAGGTAAATCTTTTGGTAAACGTAAAATGTCGCCAGCAGTAAGCCCAAACAAAACCATTGAAGGGTTAATAGGTGGTATTATTACCGCGATTATTATTGGCTGGACAACAGCATCTGCGTTTGATATTCGTTTTGAAAGCACCGCGGCAATGCTAGGTATTTTTATCGCAACTATCATTATTTCGGTGTTAGGCGATCTTGTTGAAAGTATGTTTAAACGAGCGTCTGGGATCAAGGACAGCGGAACCATTATCCCAGGTCATGGCGGCATTTTAGATCGTATAGATAGCTTAACAGCAGCATTCCCAGTATTTGCTTTCCTGTATTTCCTATAGAGCAATAGCTCTTCTTTAATGAAGAATGAAATTAAGGTCACGGTAATTTATGCGGTAGATATTATCATCTACCGTTTTTCTATTTTTTCAATGGCAAATTATTATGCGCAAGTTAACCATTTTAGGAGCAACAGGCTCCATTGGCAGTAGTACGCTTTCAGTCGCAAAACATAACGCAGAACAATTTGAAGTCGTGGCTCTTGGTGCTGGCTCTAATGTTGAGAAGATGCTGGAACTTTGTTGTGAATGGCAGCCAAAATACGTTGCAATGGCATGCCAATCTGCAGCTAATGAACTAAAAGAACAATTTAAAGCACATCAGATCACAGCAGAAGTATTCTCTGGTCAAGAAGGTTTGTGTCATATCGCCCAGCTTGATGAGGTTGATACCGTAATGGCAGCGATTGTCGGTGCAGCAGGTTTACTTCCAACTATGTCTGCAGTTAAAGCGGGTAAGCGTATCTTACTTGCTAATAAAGAAGCTTTAGTGATGTCGGGTCAATTATTTATTGATGCGGTTGAACAGTATGGTGCCGAATTATTGCCTGTAGATAGTGAGCATAACGCTATTTTTCAATGTCTTCCGGAGTCTATTCAAACCAATTTAGGCCGTTGTGACCTTGATGCTCATGGTGTGAGCTCTATTTTACTAACCGGCTCAGGCGGCCCTTTCCGTTATACCGATGTCGCTGAGCTTGATGCGGTTACGCCTGAAATGGCAATTGCGCATCCAAACTGGTCAATGGGGCCTAAAATTTCAGTAGATTCAGCAACCATGATGAATAAAGGTCTCGAGTATATTGAAGCTCGTTGGTTGTTTAATGCGAATAAAGAACAATTAAAAGTTGTTATTCATCCGCAATCAGTCATTCATTCAATGGTGCAATACAAAGATGGTTCCGTTCTCGCGCAGATGGGACTACCAGATATGAGAACACCCATTGCATGTACCATGTCTTACCCTAAAAGAGTAAATGCAGGTGTTGAGCCATTAGATTTTACCAAAGTTGGTGAGTTTAGTTTTATTGCTCCTGATTTTTCTCGTTATCCATGTTTAAAGTTGGCGATTGATGCGTGTTACTTAGGCCAGCATGCGACTACTGGATTAAATGCTGCAAATGAACAGTCGGTTGCTGCTTTTTTAAACGGTGAAATTAAATTTACCGATATCGCTCGAATTAATGAGTTGGTTTTGAACAAAGTATGCGCAAACTTCCAAAACCTTGAGCTAGATAGCTTGGAAAGCCTGATTGACCTAGATAGAATGGCGCGTCATTATGCCGATGAGGCAATTAAAAAGGTTTAACTATGTCAGAACTTCTATGGAATTTAGCATCATTTATTATTGCACTAGGCATTCTTGTTGCTGTGCATGAATACGGCCATTTTTGGGTTGCGCGCCGTTGTGGTGTCATTGTTGAGAAGTTTTCAATTGGTTTCGGTAAAGCGCTTTGGAGCAAAAAAGGCAAAGACGGCACTGAATACAGTATCTCAATGATCCCGCTTGGTGGTTATGTGAAAATGCTGGATGAACGAGTTGATGACGTTCCTGAGGAGTTAAAAAACCACGCATTTAATAATCGTCCATTATGGCAGCGCAGTGCCATTGTTGCCGCTGGGCCAGTAGCAAATTTCTTGTTTGCAATTGTGGCATGCTGGTTAGCATTCATGATTGGTGTGACGGCACTTAAACCCGTCGTTGGTCATGTCGATAATGGTTCTATATTTTCTCAAGCAGGAATTGCATCTGGTGTGGAACTAAAAGCCATTTCAGGAATCCAAACTTCCGATTGGGAAGCAGTGAATATGGCCATTGTTTCTCACATTGGTGATGAATCAATGACGGTGACTTACAGCGATAAAGAGAATATCGGTGTTGATGTGACAAAACGTCTTGATTTAACTAACTGGGCGTTTGACCCAGAAAAAGACTCTCCAATGTTGTCACTTGGTTTTCTTCCATACCGCCCAGCGTTAACTCTTGATGTTGCAAATGTTAGTAGTAACAGTGCTGCTGAAAAATCGGGTTTATTAGTTGGTGACCGCTTACTTTCAGCCAATGGTCAAACGTTAACTGAATGGCAAGGTATGGTCGATGTGATACAAGCAAATCCAAATAAAGCCGTTATTATCGCCGTTATGCGTGATGGTAAAGAGATTGCTTTAACTCTTACCCCAGACAGTAAAGAAATGGCAACGGGAGAGGTAATAGGCTTTGCTGGAGTTTCTCCGATATTTGAAGAGTGGCCAGAAGGCTACCGCTATGAGAAACAATATGGTCCCATTGTCGCTTTTGGTAAAGCGATTGAAAAAACAGGCAGTATTATTGATTTAACGTTAACGATGACAAAGAAATTGTTCACCGGTGACGTCGCTTTAAATAACTTAAGTGGTCCTATTTCTATTGCAAAAGGAGCAGGGACAACAGCCGAATATGGGTTAGTATCATTTTTAGGGTTTTTAGCCTTAATTAGTGTTAATTTAGGTATTATTAACTTATTACCTCTTCCGGTTCTGGATGGCGGACATTTACTCTTTTTTGCTATTGAAGGCATTACGCGTAAACCAGTACCAGAGAGAGTTCAAGAGATTGGTTATAAAGTAGGTACAGTAATGATCATGTCATTAATGGCTGTCGCTTTATTTAACGACTTTATGCGCCTTTAAGTAGTAGCAGGGAATTATAAAACGTATTATGGCGATGAAAAAATTGTTGATTGCTTCACTGCTGTTTAGCAGTGTTGCAGCGCAGAGCGCAGAAACATTTGTAGTAGATGATATACGCTTCGAGGGATTACAGCGTGTCGCATTAGGTGCAGCATTACTTAAAACTCCAGTTCGAGTTGGCGACTCAATGAGCCAACAAGACGTATCTCAAGTCATTCAAGCTTTATTTGCTTCAGGTAACTTTGAAGATGTAAAAGTATACCGTGATGGTAATGCATTACTTATCAAGGTAACTGAGCGTCCGACGATCGCGAATATCTCTTTTTCTGGTAACAAAGCCATTAAAGAAGAACAGATGCAGCAGAACTTAGAAGCGTCATCTGTTCGTGTTGGTGAAGCACTTGACAGAACAACTTTAAGTAACATTGAAAAAGCTTTAGAAGATTTTTATTACAGTGTTGGTAAGTATAACGCGACGGTTCACGCTGTTGTTACTCCACTGCCACGTAACCGTGCTGATTTAAAATTCGTTTTTACTGAAGGTGTTTCGGCAAAAATTCAGCAAATTAATTTTATTGGTAATGAAGTATTTACCGACGATGAGTTATTGGCACGTTTTAATCTAAACGTTGATGTGGCTTGGTGGAATTTCTTGGCTGATGAAAAATATCAGAAACAAGTTCTTGCTGGTGATATTGAAGCATTACGTTCATATTATCTTGATCGTGGTTATTTAAAGTTTCAAGTCGATTCAACTCAAGTATCTATATCTCCCGATAAAAAAGGGGTCTATATCACACTGATGGTAAAAGAGGGTGAACCTTATACTGTGAGTGGCGTTAAATTCCAAGGTGAGTTAATAGGTAAAGAAAAAGAGTTTCAAGAACTGGTTCCTTTTGAAAATGGCGATGTTTATAACGGTTCTGAAGTTACTCGTTTAGAAGAAAATATTAAACGTATTTTAGGTGAAGCGGGTTACGCTTACCCTCAAGTTCGTACCATGCCTGAATTTGATGATGAGAATAACAGTGTTTCTTTAGTTATTAATGTTGAAGCCGGCAAGCGTATCTATGTTCGCAATATTAAATTTGACGGTAATATCTTGACTAAAGATGAAGTATTACGTCGTGAAATGCGTCAAATGGAAAGCGCTTGGTTAAACTCAAAGTCGATTGAGACAGGTAAAAATCGTTTGAATCGTCTAGGTTTCTTTGAAACGGTTGATGTACAAACTATTCGTGTTCCTGGCTCTAATGATCTTGTTGATCTGGTTTATTCAGTAAAAGAAGCCAACTCAGGCAGCGTAAACTTTGGTGTCGGTTACGGTTCTGAATCCGGTATAAGTTTCCAGGTTGGCCTTCAGCAAGATAACTTTATTGGTTCAGGTAATCGCGTTGGTATCAATGCTATGATGAACGATTATCAAAAAAATATCAGTTTAGATTATCGTGACCCTTACTGGAACCTTGATGGTGTTAGTTTAGGTGGTAAGATTTTCTACAACGAATTTGAAGCGTCTGATGCGGGTATTATTGATTATACTAATCAAAGTTATGGTACCAGTTTGACTTGGGGATTTCCGTTTGATGAGCTGAATTATTTTGAGATAGGTGTTGGTTATACTCATAATAAGATAGGTAATCTTGATGAGAATGAACAAGTAAGTAAGTTTAAAGATTCTGTTGGCGATGCTTATGATGATAACAACAACGAATTAAACTTAAATGATTTTGATGTCACCTTATCGTGGACACGTAATAACCTGAACAAAGGCTACTTCCCAACCGCAGGTAACTATCAACGTGCATCATATAAAATATCAACGCCAAACTCTGATGCTAAATATTTTAAAGCGCAGTATGAAATTCGCCAGTACTTCCCATTAACTAAAAAGCATGAGTTTGCTTTATTAATGCGTGGTAAGGCGGGGTATGGTAATGGTTATGGGCAAACGGATGGTAATGATAATATGTACCCATTCTATGAGAACTTTTATGCTGGTGGCTTTACAACTTTACGTGGTTTTGGTTCGAACTCTGTTGGCCCAAGAGCTGTATATGCGCAAGGTAGTAATGGTGGTATTGGGTCAAATCCTGCATATATCGTAACGGATGATTCTACCGGTGGTAATGCGACAGCCTTAGCTAGTGTGGAATTGATTGTACCAACTCCGTTTGCCAGTGAAGAAACTCAAAGCCAGATCCGAACCAGTGTGTTCTTTGATACGGCAAGCGTGTGGGATACGGAAGCACATTATAGTGATAGTCAAATCGTAAGCGGTAGTCAGTACTACTATGATTATTCTGATCCAAGTAACTTCCGTTCTTCATATGGTGCAGCATTACAGTGGATGTCTCCGATGGGACCATTGGTATTCTCAATAGCGAAACCTGTGAAGATTTATGAGGGTGATGATGAAGAATTCTTCAGTTTCACCATTGGTCGAACTTTCTAAGCATTGATAGCTCTAATAGAAAAGTGTTAATGTAAACTGTATTAGTTTATATACGATAATAGTTAAGTAAGGATATGATTTTGAAAAAATTAGTGAAAGCAGCCGCTTTAGGCGCAGTACTGGTAAGTGGTTCATTTTTTGCTAATGCAGCAGAAGTCGGAACTAAGGTTGGTTATGTTAATATGTCTCAGATCGTTCAGCAGATGCCGCAGCGTGAAGCTGTTTCTGAAAAACTTCGTACTGAGTTTAAAGATCGTATCGATGAATTACGTAGTTTGGAATCGAAAATCAAAGATAAAGTTGAAACGATAAACCGTGATGGTGAGCTACTTGGTGCTAAAGGTAAAACTAAGCTAGAGCGTGAAATCGCTTCACTTCAGTCAGATTACAAGCTAAAAGCACAAGCTTTAGATGAAGATAACCGCCGTCGTCAAGGCGAAGAGCGTCAAAAACTGATTATGCAAGTTCAACAAACAGTTGAAAAAGTAGCAAATGAAGAAGGTTACGATATGGTTGTTGATGCAGCGACACTGCTTTGGGCAAAACCAGAAGACAACCTATCAGAAAAAGTTATCAAAGCAATTAAATAAGGTTCACCATGACACGTATTACGCTTGCTGAATTGGCAGAAAAACTTGGTGCAACAGTTCATGGTAATGGAGATGTTGTTGTTCATTCTATCGCTTCGATGAGTAAAGCTTCTGAAGGGGATATTACATTTCTTTCAGATGTTAAATACCGCAAGCACTTAGCAGAATGCAAAGCGTCTGCGGTGATAGTAAAAGAAGCTGATATTGAATTTTGCCAATCAAACGCATTAATAATGAAAGATCCATATTTGGGTTTTGCATTAGCGGCGCAAGCGTTAGATACAACACCTGCACCAGCAACAAACATTGCCGCATCAGCTTACATTGCTGATGATGCCATTATTGGTGAAGGCGTTGCTATTGGACATAATGCAGTGATTGAATCAAAAGCAGTGATTGCTGATGGTGCAATTATCGGTGCAGGTTGCTTTATTGGGCAAGAAGCCAAAATTGGTAAAAATACTAAATTATGGGCAAATGTCTCTATTTACCACCGTGTTGAGCTTGGTGAGTCGTGTCTGGTGCAATCAGGAACCGTGATTGGTTCAGATGGCTTTGGTTATGCGAATGACCGAGGTACTTGGGTTAAAATCCCACAGTTAGGAACAGTGATCATTGGCGACAATGTTGAAATTGGAGCTAACACAGCGATTGACCGTGGTGCGATTGATAATACGGTAATCGAAAGCAATGTAATCATTGATAACCAAATTCAAATTGCGCATAACGTACAAATCGGATCTGGTTCAGCGATGGCTGGTGGTACTATAGTTGCAGGTAGTACTAAAATTGGTCAGCATTGTATTATTGGCGGTGGCTCTGTAATTAATGGTCATATCGAAATTACTGATGGTGTGACTATCACCGGTATGGGTATGGTAATGAGAGGCATTGATGAAAAAGGCATGTATTCATCAGGCATTCCACTGCAAACCAATAAAGAATGGCGTAAAACAGCGGCCCGAGTTCATAAAATTGATGAAATGAACAAACGATTAAAAGCCGTTGAGAAAAAATTAGTTGATTAATATTGGCTTTACTACATTCTAATTAATAAGTATTGGTCTGCATTTTGCAGACCTTTTTCTATCTATTATTACTCTATTTGAGCTACACTATTGTTCAGATACGATATTGTTTTACAGGAATACTATTTTGACTCGTGAAAATAAAACATTAAATATTACTGAAATCCAAGAGTTACTACCTCATCGTTACCCATTCCTATTGGTTGACCGAGTGACTGATTTCGAAGAAGAGAAATACTTACACGCGATCAAGAATGTGTCTGTGAATGAACCTCAATTTACAGGTCACTTCCCTCAAATGCCTATCTTTCCTGGTGTGTTAATTCTTGAAGCGATGGCTCAAGCAACCGGTTTATTGGCGTTTAAATCATTCGGTGCTCCTGCTGAAAATGAACTGTATTACTTTGCAAGTATCGATAAAGCAAAATTCCGTAAGCCAGTAGTACCTGGTGATCAATTAGTTCTTGAAGTTGAATTCATTAAAGACCGTCGTGGCATCGCACTATTTAACGGTGTGGCTAAAGTTGACGGTGATGTCGTTTGTTCTGCTGAACTTAAGTGTGCAAGACGAGAGTTTTAATTATGATTCATGAAAGCGCTAACATTCATCCATCAGCCGTTATTGAAGGTAATGTAACGATTGAAGCTAATGTATCTATTGGCCCATTTACTTACATTTCAGGCAATGTAACCATTGGTGAAGGCACAGAAGTGATGTCTCATGTTGTTATCAAAGGCGATACAACAATAGGCAAAGAAAACCGAATTTTTGCTTTTGCAATTATTGGTGAAGAAAGCCAAGATAAAAAATACAGTGGTGAACCAACAACGGTTGTCATTGGGGATCGTAACGTTATCCGTGAAAGTGTTCAAATTCATCGTGGTACGGTTCAAGATCGTGGTGTAACAACAATTGGTAACGATAACCTACTTTGCGTAAATGTTCATATTGCACATGACTGTATTGTTGGCGACAACATCATCATGGGCAACAATGCGACATTAGCTGGTCATGTAACAATAGAAGATTACGCGATTGTTTCTGCGCTATCTCCTGTTCATCAGTTCTGTACTGTTGGCGCTCATAGCTTTATTGGCGGTGCTTCTGTTGTTGTTCAAGACGTACCTCCATTTGTTATGGCACAAGGTAACCATTGTAAGCCGTTTGGTATTAATATCGAAGGCCTAAAGCGTCGTGGTTTTGAGAAACCAGAAATTCACGCTATTCGCCGAGCTTATAAAGCCCTTTACCGTAATGGTAATACGCTTGAAGAAGCGAAAGTGGAAATAAACAAAGAAATTGAAGCATTTCCAGTACTTCAAGGCTTCTTAGATTTGTTTGAGAAATCAACGCGCGGTATTATTCGTTAATTACGGCGTTTAGAAAAATATAAGCATATTATAAAGGCCTATCAATGTAGGCCTTTTTTATTTTGGAGCAAAAATGACCAAACCATTACGAATCGGTATTGTCGCTGGTGAGCTTTCGGGTGATACGCTAGGCGAAGGCTTTATTAAGTCAATTAAAGCACAATACCCAGATGCTGAGTTTATTGGGATCGGTGGACCAAAAATGATAGCTCAAGGCTGCAATTCTTTGTTTGATATGGAAGAGTTAGCCGTAATGGGATTGGTTGAAGTATTGGGTCGTTTACCTCGTCTATTGAAAGTAAAAGCAGAGTTAGTGCGCTACTTTACTCAAAATCCACCCGATGTATTTATTGGTATTGATGCCCCTGATTTTAACCTTCGTCTTGAAAAAACGCTAAAAGACAATGGAATTAAAACGGTTCATTACGTTAGTCCATCGGTATGGGCGTGGCGTCCAAAGCGTATTTTTAAAATTGATGCGGCAACAGATCTAGTGTTGGCTTTTCTGCCATTTGAAAAAGCATTCTATGATAAATACAATGTGGCTTGTGAATTTATTGGCCATACCCTTGCTGATGCTATTCCAATGCACAGTGACAAAACAGCGGCAAGAGATCTTCTTGAGCTAGAGCAAGATCGTCAATGGCTTGCGGTTTTGCCGGGGAGCCGAGGTGGTGAAGTTGCATTAATTGCCAAACCATTTATCGAAACCTGCCAGCGTATCCATAAACAACACCCTAAAATGGGATTTGTTGTGGCAGCGGTAAATGAAAAACGCCGTGAGCAATTTGAGAAAATTTGGAAAGAAACAGCACCAGAATTGGAATTTACTATTATTCAAGATACCGCACGTAACGTAATGACTGCCGCAGATGCCGTATTGCTTGCTTCTGGAACGGTTGCTCTAGAATGCATGCTCGTTAAACGTCCAATGGTGGTTGGCTATCAAGTAAATAAACTGACTGGCTGGATCGCTCAAAAACTATCGATTACAGAGTTTGTTTCATTACCGAATGTACTCGCAGGTGAAGAGCTAGTTCAGGAGTTTATTCAAGAAGAGTGTCATCCAGATTTTCTTTATCCGGCAATGGAAAAAGTATTAAGCAGTGATAATCATGAACTGATTGAAAAGTTTACTGAGATGCATCAGTGGATTCAAAAAGATGCGGATAAACAGGCAGCTAATGCTGTTTTACGTTTAATTAATAAAGAAATTACAGAATAACCTCATGACAAAAAAAACAGACTCAAAAGAATTACCACCATTTGAATACCCTGAAGGATACCAGTTATTTGCCGGTGTTGATGAAGTCGGGCGTGGGCCATTAGTTGGTGCTGTTGTTACTGCGGCTGTAATTTTAGATCCGAATAATCCGATAGAAGGGTTAACAGATTCTAAGAAACTGACAGATAAAAAACGAGAACAACTGTTTCCCGAAATTCAAGAAAAAGCCTTAGCATGGTCACTAGGCCGTTGTGAGGCGGATGAAATTGATGAGTTGAATATTCTGCAAGCGACAATGGTTGCGATGCAAAGGGCTATTGCTGGGTTGAAGATAACTCCAGACTTTGCCTTAATTGATGGCAATAAAGTCCCTGATTTACCAATGGCCGGTTTAGCGGTTGTTAAAGGCGATTTACGAGTTCAAGAGATCAGTGCTGCATCCATTATTGCAAAAGTAACCCGTGACAGAGAGATGGAAGAGCTAGATAAAGAATTCCCTCAATATGGATTTGCCAAGCACAAAGGTTATCCAACCAAAGCACACTTTGCTGCGATTGAAGAGCATGGTGTGATTGCTGAACATCGCCGCAGCTTTAAACCCGTTAAGCGTGTGTTAGGAATTGAATAATGTCTGAACCTAAATTCGTACACCTCAGAGTACACAGTGATTTCTCACTAGTGGATGGACTTTCAAAAGTGCCACCATTAGTGAAAAAAGTCGCTGAGCTAGGAATGCCTGCAATGGCATTGACAGATTTCACCAATTTATGTGGCTTAGTTAAGTATTATTTTGCTGCACATGGTGCTGGTGTTAAACCTATTATTGGGGCCGATTTTAAAGTTCAGTCACCAGAGCTTGGTAAGGAACTGTTTAATTTAACCATCTTAGCTAAAAATAATGAAGGATATAAAAACCTAACATTATTGATCTCAAAGGCGTATTTACGCGGACATGTTCAGCATACACCGGTAATAGATAAAGAGTGGTTAATCGAGCATAAAGAAGGCTTAATACTTCTCTCTGGTGGTAAAAGCGGTGATATTGGAAAAGTCTTATTAAAGGGTAATAAAGATCTCGCTCGTGACTGTGTCGCGTTTTATCAAGAACACTTTTCAGAACATTACTATTTAGAACTAACGCGAACAGGCCGACCTGACGAAGAGAGTTACTTGCACTTCGCTGTTGAGTTAGCTGAAAATGAAGGCCTACCAGTTGTTGCCACCAATGATGTTCGTTTTATTAAAGCGGATGATTTTGATGCCCATGAAATACGCGTGGCAATTCATGATGGTTTTACTTTAGAAGATCCTCGTCGCCCAAAACTCTACAGTGAGCAGCAATACCTGCGCTCAGAAGAAGAGATGTGTGAACTCTTTTCTGACATACCAGAAGCACTAGAAAACAGCGTTGAAATAGCAAAACGTTGTAACGTGACGGTACGTCTGGGTGAATACTTCCTACCTAACTTCCCAACCGAAGGGATGAAAATTGAAGATTTCCTCGTTAAGAAATCTCAAGAAGGTTTAGAAAGACGTTTAGCCTTTTTGTTTCCTGATGAAAAAGTACGTTTAGAGCGTCGACCTGAATATGATGAACGCTTGCAAATTGAGCTTGATGTAATTAACCAAATGGGATTCCCTGGTTATTTCTTGATCGTAATGGAGTTTATCCAGTGGTCAAAAGATAACGATATTCCTGTTGGTCCCGGCCGTGGTTCGGGTGCGGGTTCATTAGTGGCTTATGCTTTAGACATTACCGATCTTGATCCTCTTGAATACGACTTACTGTTCGAACGTTTCTTAAACCCTGAACGTGTATCCATGCCCGATTTTGATATCGATTTCTGTATGGATAAACGTGACAAAGTAATTGATCACGTTGCTGAAATGTATGGTCGTGATGCGGTATCTCAGATCATCACTTTTGGTACCATGGCTGCTAAAGCGGTAATTCGAGATGTAGGTCGAGTACTTGGTCATCCTTATGGTTTTGTTGACCGTATTTCTAAATTAGTGCCGCCAGATCCAGGAATGACGCTAGCTAAAGCGTTTGATGCTGAACCACAATTGCCCGAACTCTATGAGGCGGATGAGGAAGTTAAAGCGCTGATCGATATGTGTCGTATCCTTGAAGGGTGTACACGAAATGCAGGTAAGCATGCGGGTGGCGTTGTTATTTCACCAACCACGATTACAGATTTTGCACCATTATATTGTGATGCAGATGGTAATTTCCCTGTAACGCAATTTGATAAAAATGACGTTGAAACCGCTGGATTAGTTAAGTTTGACTTCTTGGGTTTAAGGACTCTGACCATTATCGACTGGGCACTAGGCCTAGTTAACCCAAAGCTAGCAAAAGAAGGTAAAGATCCAATTCGAATCGAATCGATTCCTTTGGATGATCAGGCGTCATTTAATGTATTACAAAACTCGGAAACGACCGCGGTATTCCAACTAGAATCCCGGGGTATGAAAGATCTTATCAAACGTCTACAACCAGACTGTTTTGAAGATATTATCGCATTGGTGGCACTATTCCGTCCGGGACCATTGCAATCAGGCATGGTAGATAACTTTATTGACCGTAAACATGGTCGAGAAGAGGTTTCATATCCGGATGCAACGTGGCAGCACGAATCGTTAAAAGAAACGTTAGAACCAACTTACGGCATTATCTTGTATCAAGAACAAGTAATGCAGATTGCACAGATCTTAGCAGGCTATACGCTCGGTGGCGCGGATATGCTTCGTCGTGCAATGGGTAAGAAAAAGCCAGAAGAGATGGCAAAACAACGTGGT
>JAAGZR010000649.1 GCA_024206155.1 Aliivibrio sp. | reverse complement strand
GAAGTGAAGCCAAACTTAGGTAAACGTTGTTTCAATGGCATTTGACCACCTTCAAAACCAGGACGTACACTACCGCCAGAACGAGATTTCTGACCTTTGTGACCACGACCACCAGTTTTTCCGATGCCAGAACCTATACCACGACCGCAGCGTTTCTTAGCTTTTTTTGATCCCGGTGCAGGGGATAAAGTATTTAAATGCATTATTAATCCTCCACCTTAACCATGTAATAAACCTTGTTAATCATACCACGTACAGATGGAGTATCTTCTAACTCAACTGTATGATTGATACGACGTAGACCAAGGCCTCTTAATGTAGCTCTATGCTTCGGTAAACGACCAATAGAACTTTTAACTTGAGTTACTTTAACTGTTTTAGACATGCTCAATTACCCCAAAATTTCTTCAACGCTTTTGCCACGTTTAGCTGCAACGCCTTTTGGTGAATGCATATTCACTAAAGCAGAAACAGTAGCGCGAACTACGTTGATTGGGTTAGTAGAACCGTATGCTTTTGACAATACGTTCTGAACGCCTGCAACTTCAAGTACTGCACGCATCGCGCCACCGGCGATGATACCCGTACCTTCAGAAGCTGGTTGCATGTAAACTTTAGAACCTGAAT
>JAAGZR010000648.1 GCA_024206155.1 Aliivibrio sp. | reverse complement strand
GTAAGACAGAAGAGACTAAGCCCTTGGAAAAGGCTAGCAACTAGATCAGGTTACATGGGCAGTGGTTTTTTAATCGCTGCTCAATGGACTATAGAGCCTAAACTTTATATTATAGGCTTTATAATGGTAATGATTCAAACAGCTTCAAGAAAGCAATGGAATCTTGTAGCTTTAAATATGAACGGATTAATAGCATGGATAAAACACTTAACAATTATATAAATGTGGAATGAAAACTGGAAAAAAGGTGAAGATTACCCTGCGTGGGGTAATAACGACGTATACAAGAAGACTGTATCCGGGGGATATTTACTCGACGACGAGTCGCCTAGAGAAGCATACATGCGCGTCGCTAAAACGGTTGCTCGTAGATTATATAAGCCGGAAATGGCAGAGACTTTCTTCGAGTACATTTGGAACGGGTGGCTTTGCCTCGCTAGCCCAGTACTATCTAATACAGGTACTGATCGCGGCTTGCCTATTAGTTGCTTTGGTATTGATGTGGCTGATAGTATACAGGACATAGGGCAAAAGAATTTAGAGATGATGCTACTCGCTAAGCACGGCGGTGGAGTTGGTATCGGAGTTAATATGATTAGACCCGCTGGCGCTAAAATTACAGGAAATGGAACATCAGATGGAGTCGTCCCGTTC
>JAAGZR010000647.1 GCA_024206155.1 Aliivibrio sp. | reverse complement strand
CGTTCACCGTTGGCGCTACATGTTTAGTCGATCTTTAATTTCACCGTAAAACTGCGAACCGACACGCTATCTTATGGCTAACCTGAATTATAATTCGAACTTCATCTCTCAGGTGGGAAAATCCATTCTAGTTCGTTTGGGTTTGATCCCCTGTTATTCCCCGTCTTACAAACGGAAGCTAGGGCAGGAGAGCTCTAAGCAGGTTATTAAGCTGCTAGTGCGTAGTTTTCGTCGTTTGCGACTATTTTTTTGCGGCTTTTTACGTGGCCAACCGCCCCACGACATGCTCCTCGGGTTTCAAAATTCCCGTCGAATCCTGAATCAGCCCCAAAGTTTTGTTACCAGATGATACTAACAGAAAAACAGCGTCTGTCTAGTTAGTATCAATCTAACTGGTTGAAATTAACGCAAACTACTCTTCATAATTCGTGCTTTATCTCGATTCCAGTCTTTTTCTTTTGAATCTGTACGTTTATCGTGCAGTTTTTTACCTTTAGCAACGCCGACTTTGACCTTTGCCCAAGAGCGAACCCAGTACATTGTTGTTGCTACTAACGTCATACCTTCACGGTTTACACGACCAATAAGGTTGTCGATTTCTTTGCGGCTCATTAGTAATTTACGAATACGAGTTGGATTCGCTACAACATGAGTCGATGCCGCTTGTAGTGGAGTGATGTTCATACCACTAATAAAAATTTCACCATCACGGACATAAACGTAACTTTCCGCGATATTTACTTTACCAGAACGAAGAGATTTAACTTCCCAGCCTTGGAGTTCGATTCCAGCTTCGATTTCATCATCAATGAAATATTCGTGGCGAGCTTGCTTGTTCATAGCAATGGTATTACTGCCCGCTTTATCTTTAGATTTTTTCTTTGCCATAATGCCCACATTATACGTTATTAGTTGAGAGTTGGGGAAGTAGTTTGGCTCTTAACATCAAGATGGTATGATGCTTACCTCTATAATGTAAAGGATAATTTATGCCACAGGTTAGCCGATCTGCATTAGTGCCGTTTAGCGCAAAGCAGATGTACGATTTAGTCAACGATGTTGCGTCATACCCTCAATTTTTACCAGGATGCTCAGGATCTAAAATCATTGAACAATCAGAGCATGCGATGGTGGCTTCTGTTGATGTCGCTAAAGCAGGGATAAAGAAAACATTTACGACAAAGAATACCTTGGCTGACTCAGAAGTGATCGGCATGAACTTAGTTGATGGCCCTTTTAAGTCATTAACTGGCGGTTGGCACTTTATGGCGTTAGATGAAACGGCATGTAAAGTTGAATTGAAATTAGATTTTGAGTTCTCAAATGCGTTAGTTGCAATGGCGTTTGGTAAGGTATTTCAAGAGCTGACAAATAATATGGTGAATTCATTTACTCAAAGAGCGAAGCAGGTTTATGTCAGTAATTAATGAGATGATCCACGTTGAAGTGGTTTACGCACTACCAACGGAGCAAGTGGTTTTTAAGCTTGCTGTAAAAGCGGAACAAACCGTAGAAGAGATCATTAGGCAATCTGGTGTACTAGAGCGCTATCCAGGTATTGATTTAAAAGAGAATAAAGTCGGTGTCTTTAGTCGTAATGTGAAACTCGATGCAACAATTAGAGATAAAGATCGCATTGAAATATATCGTCCATTATTGGCTGATCCAAAAGAAATTCGTCGAAAAAGAGCAGAGCAAGCGAAAAAAGAAGCAAGAAAGAAGTAGTTTAAATGGCTTTTTAAAGTGAATAAAAAACCGAAGTTCGTTTAGGAGCTTCGGTTTTTTTGTATTTAACGTAATGTATCTTAAAAAAGAAAATTAAATCTTTTCGTAAAAATTATCACTCATAGGAAATACGCCGTCGATACTGGTTAAATTTCCATTATCATCAAAGTGAACAATAAGATTCTTTTGTACCGATTTTTCATGACCATGGGTAAATAAGTAAATGAAGTACCAAGTATTTGGATAACCTGATTCAACAAGCATTGGCGTACCCATAACAAACTGAACTTGTTGCTTAGTCATTCCAAATCGCAGTTTATTGACTGCTTCCTGCTCTACGTAATTACCTTGGGCAATATCGATTCGATACACCAATTTTTCTAATAGCGAGCAACCGCTTAGAAGCCCAACAACGAGGGGTAGAGCAATGATCCATTTTTTGAATTGCATAGTTCGTACAGCTTAGCCTTTAAAATAATTAAATAGATGATAAACAAGCTAGAGTAATAAGTAAAAAGGTTAAGCCTGTTCTGAGTGTATTTTGACCCTAATTTTTGAATCAAGTTGCATTCTATTGAGGATATTTATAAGAAACACGCCAATATTAACGACTAATATTGGCGTGTTTAGAAAATAAGGTTGTTTATACAAAGTATACTAAGCGGCGCTTAATAGCTCTTTTGCATTCGCAAGAGTATGGTCTGTTATTTGTGTACCACCCAATAAACGAGCAAGCTCTTCAATACGCTCTTCTGTGCTTAAGGCTCGCATTTGAGTTTCTGTTTTACCTGAATTGGTGTGTTTAGCAACAAACAGCTGATTGTGACCACAACCTGCAACTTGAGGTAAATGGGTAACACATAATACTTGTGTAGATTCGCCTAGAGTACGTAACATTTTCCCGACAACTGCCGCGGTCGGCCCGCTAATACCCACATCAACTTCATCGAAAATAAGACTTGGAGTATCCACTTTTTGAGCTGTGATCACTTGAATAGCTAATGAAATACGTGATAACTCACCGCCAGAGGCGACTTTGGCAATAGGGTGTAATGGTTGTCCTGGATTCGTTGAGACTTTAAAGCATAAGGTATCAATTCCAAGCGGTGAGATTTTACTTACAGCATCACTTTCAATTTGAATATCAAATACTGCTTTTTCCATGCTCAGTGTTTGCATGCTTTCGGTAATTTTATTATTCAATTCTTTAGCATAACGCTGACGGCTTTTTGTTAGTTTATGCGCGGCTTCTAAGAAGTGTTGCTTTAGTTCTTCTACTTCTTGTTCGCGTTGCTCACGTTTCTCATCAGAGCAATCAAGGCGATCATATTCAGCCAAAAGCTGCTGATGGTGCTCATATAATTCTTCAGCAAGTACGTGGTGTTTTTTAGCCATAGACATTACTCGGCTAAAACGCTCTTCTACAAAAGCGATTTGCTCGGGATCAACATCAATATTATCTAAATAGTTTTTGATCTCATGGTTGGCTTCTTCAACTTGGATCATGGCCTCATTAAGCATCTCTGATAATGGGGCAAGTTTAGGATCAAGTTGCCCTAATTGTTGGATATGATTATTTGCATATTGCAGTAATTGAAGCGCATTAACTTCATCGCTTTCATACAGAACTGAAACTGCTTGCTGACAACAGTCAACCAATTCGCCAGAGTTAGAGAGTCGTGTGTGATCTTCCTCTAGTTGGACGAATTCTTCTTCGCCTAATGCCAGTTCGTTTAGCTCTTTGATTTGGTATTCTATTAGCTGTTTTTGCGCTTCGTTTTGCTGACTGTGCTTGATCATTTGCCTTAATGCGTTGTCAGCTTGACGCCATGCTTGATAACGGCTGCGCGTTTTATTTAATAGAGAGACGTGACCTGCATACTGATCCAACATATTTAATTGGTATTCAGGTTTCATTAGCTCGTGATGAGCGTGTTGACCATGAATGTTGATCAATAAATGGCCCAATGTTTTTAATTGTGCAGCCGGAACAGGGCTACCATTGATAAAGCCACGAGAGCGGCCTTCTTTAGTGATGACACGGCGTAAAATGCATTCATTACCGTCATAGAGTTCATTATCTTCTAACCATCGTTTAGCGTTAAGGTTGTTCTCTAATGTGAAAAGGACGGTGATCTCTGCCTTTTCTTCTCCTTGACGAACCATTGATGCTTCAGCTCGATCGCCTAAGCATAATCCAAGGGCGTCAATAGCAATAGATTTACCAGCACCAGTCTCACCTGTAATAGTGGTCATGCCCTTGGTTAAATCCAATTCTAACGATTTTACGATTGCGAAATGAGTAATTTTAATATGTGCCAACATAAGCCATTCTCTGCGAAATTTAAACACTAAAAACACTGTATAAAGAAACAGTATATACTGTTTCTTTATACAGTAAAGTGAATTTGAATTTTTTGTGAGTGGCTTATCTTTTATTAGTCGATAACACTAGAACAGTTTACTAGACCAACCTAGTTTATTTCTAAGTACATGATAGTAGCTATAATCTTTTGGATGAATGAGTTTTAGCTTATTTGGGCTTTGATAAATATGAACCTCGTCTCCCGGACTTACTGGTAGAGATACCTGTCCATCACAGCTGACTTCAAGCGCACTGCGATTATCAGGGGAGATGAAAAGTTTAATATGACGTCTTCCTTCAACCACCAATGGGCGGCTTGAAAGCGTATGTGGAAACATAGGAACAATAGAGATAGCGTTTAGGTTTGGTGACAGAATTGGACCGCCACCAGAGAGCGAATAAGCGGTTGAACCTGTCGGTGTCGAAATAATTAGACCATCTGATCGCTGAGAGAAAGCAAAGCTATCATCAATATAGACTTCAAATTCGATCATATGTGCTACTTGACCTGGGTGAAGTACCACCTCATTAAAGGCAGAGTTGTGACTCTTTACTTGGCCATGACGGTGTACTTCTGCTTCGAGTAAGAAACGCTCTTCTTTAACGAAATCACCATTAAGGACTGCGGTTAATGGCTCTTCAAAATTATCAGGATCTAGATCGGTTAAGAAACCAAGATTCCCACGATTCACACCGATAACAGAGATATCGAAACGAGATAACACTCGAGCAGCCCCAAGCATATTACCGTCACCACCAACAACAATAGCGAGATCTGCTTCTTCTCCCAAAACCAATAGATGTTTAAAGCATTCATCAGTAATATCGGGCAAAGCTTCACGTAGGCGATCATCCAATAATACTGAGTAATTTAGCTTAGTTAGCCAAGTGTAGAGTGCTAAATGGGTTTTTATAGCCTTTGGATCTCTTGGCTTACCAATAATGGCGATAACGTTAAAATGTGTTTTCATATCTATCATCCATCATGAAATGGGGAACAAATGTTACAATTCGTACTATTATGCTTGAATCGCTTTATTTAGTCCCCATAATAATGACAAAGTTTTAATTTGAGTATAGAGCGACGCCTTGGTTTGTATTAAGATCGCTTTATATAGCTAGTCATCAGCATTCTGGAGAAGCAGTAATGAGTAACGAAGAAAAAAAAGTAAATGAAGAAGCAGTAGTGGAAGAGCATATTGAAGCAGTCGGCTCAGAAGCAGATGTTGAGTGGAATGAAACGGCTGAAGAAAGCCAAGAAGCAAAAATTGCAGAATTAGAAGCGGCATTACTTGCTAGTCAAGCGCAGCTTAAAGAGCAGCAAGATGCAGTATTACGAGCTAAAGCAGAAGAGCAAAATGTACGTCGTCGTGCAGAAGGCGATATTGATAAAGCGCGTAAATTTGCTTTGAAAAAATTCGCCGGTGAATTGCTTCCTGTTATTGATAACTTAGAGCGTGCATTAGAAAGTGGTGATAAAGAAAGTGAAGCGGCGAAAGCACTGCTTGAGGGTGTTGAACTAACACTACAAACATTTATCTCTACTGTTGAAAAATTTGGTTTAACGGTAATTAATCCTGTAGGTGAAGCGTTTAACCCAGAGCTTCATCAAGCAATTGGTATGCAAGCAAGTCCAGAGCATGAATCAAACACTGTGATGATCGTGATGCAAAAAGGCTACACATTAAATGAACAAGTATTACGTCCAGCGATGGTAATGGTTGCTCAATAAGCGCGGTTGTATTAAATAATCGAGCGATTAAATTATAAGCGGTGTCAGTGATGATGCTGCTTTTTTATTGTTTTGGAAAAAAAATACAGTTTTTTTTATTGTTTCCCTTGAATTGTGATTTAGCGCCCTTATTTATTACTCATAGAATGAATTATGGGATTCAGTCCCAACCTTTACTCAAGTTGTTTTGAGTAAGTTTAAATAGATAATTGGAGATAACCTGATGGGTAAGATCATTGGTATTGACTTAGGTACAACTAACTCTTGTGTTGCTGTTTTAGATGGCGATACGCCACGTATTTTAGAGAATGCAGAAGGCGAACGTACAACAGCATCGGTAATTGCCTACACAGATGGCGAAACTCTTGTTGGTCAGCCAGCTAAGCGTCAAGCGATTACTAACCCACAAAACACATTATTTGCGATTAAGCGTCTGATCGGCCGTCGTTTTGAAGACGAAGAAGTTCAACGTGACATCCAAATCATGCCATACAAAATCGTTAAAGCTGATAACGGTGACGCTTGGGTAGAGGCGCAAGGTCAAAAAATGGCTGCTCCTCAAGTATCTGCTGAAATTCTTAAGAAAATGAAGAAAACAGCGGAAGACTTCCTAGGCGAAGAAGTGACAGGCGCAGTTGT
>JAAGZR010000646.1 GCA_024206155.1 Aliivibrio sp. | reverse complement strand
GACCGGTACCGCTTGAAAATGTCACGACATTTAGGGACATTGAAGACGAGGTCACAGACTTTGTACGTAACGGGTTTAAACCTGGATATCAAATTGGCTTGGAAAATTTTGACAACATCTTTTCAACTTATACTGGTCAGTTTATTACTGTCACTGGTATTCCGAGTAGCGGCAAGTCAGATTTTGTCGATCAGATGGTTGTTGGGTATAACCAAAACTATGGCTGGAAAACGGCGTTTGCTAGTCCGGAAAATGTCCCAACTTACCTTCACGCACATAAATTAATGCGTAAGGTTTGGCAAGGCATGCCAACGTCAGCAGACATACATGGTGATAAATGGAATCAAGTAGCTGATCATTGTAATACAAACTTCTTTCATATTGATATGGAACGATACACGCTAGAGTCAGTGCTTAAAAAAGGTGCTGAACTAGTTAAACGTAAAGGTATTAAATGCCTTGTTATTGATCCATTTAATAAAGTAAGAGATGTTGACTGTAAGACAGAAGATGTCAACAGGTATACAATGGAGTACTTAACTAAAATTGAAATGTTTGCTAAAAAGTTTGACGTTTTAGTTTTTGTAGTCGCTCACCCTACTAAAATGTATAAAGACAAAGACGGCAAGATTGAAGAGCCAACAATGTACAGTATAAAAGGCGGTGGCGAATGGTACGATGCTAGTTATCACGGCTTGTTAGTTCATAGAGATTATGAAA
The DNA here is from genome assembly GCA_024206155.1 of Aliivibrio sp. Taxonomy (GTDB): domain Bacteria; phylum Pseudomonadota; class Gammaproteobacteria; order Enterobacterales; family Vibrionaceae; genus Aliivibrio. The sequence goes on along the minus strand of JAAGZR010000646.1, from coordinate 1,561 downwards.
ACAAAACTGTTAAAGCTAAAGTACTTAAAGTTAAGTTTCAAAACCTTGGTGAGAATCAAGCTGAAGCACATTTTAAGTGGGAACCAAAGTCTGGTTGCTTTATACCGCACGAGCCTATTAATATTGGCGATGATCCAATGCCTTGGGAATAAATGGCATGGGCTAAAAAGATAAGCATGGGTACATACGTAGCGTCAGAGTTAGATTTAAAAGCTTACAGATGGTGTATAAGAAATAAAATATACATTGCACCAAAAGCTATTAACGAGACGCGATGGTCTGTTGTTATAACAAACAACGGTAGAACACATGAAGATCCTAGTCATTACATTAAAGGTTTGATATGGGAAAAGATTTACGAATATTATAAATACTATTATGAAAAACACATTTCACAACGCAGATGAAGCATATGAGGCTTTACTTGATGAGGTTGTTATAAACGGTATAGAGTTTGATGGCACGCAGGCTATATTTAACTGCGGCTTTTACATAACAAACCCTGAAGACAACCACATTAAAAACAAACAGCGTAATTGGAGTTTAGAATATGCTGAAGCTGAATGGCAATGGTATTTGTCTGGTGATCCTAGCATTGATAAGCTTGGTGAGCTGTATGGTAAAATACCACCGATATGGGAACGTATGGCTGATGCTGATCGTAAGGTTAATAGCAACTACGGCTATCAATGGAAACGTAAAGCTCAAATAGACTACGTATGTGCAAAGCTTAAAACAAACCCTAACACACGTCATGCAGCAATTAGTATATACGACGGCAAGGAATACGATAAATACAAGAAAGATACGCCTTGTACTTATGCAGTTCAGTTTACAATTATAAACGATGAGCTGTGTATGTCCGTCTATATGCGTTCTAATGACATCTGGTACGGTTTCTGTAATGATCAGTATCAATTCTCATCATTGCAAAAAATGATTGCTTACAGACTGAATTTAAAAATTGGTTGGTATTACCACCACGCGCACAACATGCACTTATATAACGATAAATTATAATTATGTATTATTTATACCACATACCTGGTAAAAAGATCGGTGTTACACGTGATCTTAATACCAGAGTTACCCTTATGCAAGGCTATAAGGAGAATGAGTATGAAGTTCTTGAACAGTCAGACGATATAGATTATATATCAGACCGTGAAATAGAACTTCAAAAGTCTTACGGCTATAAGGTCGATAGAAAACTATATAAACACTTATTTAATAAAATGAAGATAAACGCAACGCAACAAACCTCAACTTTCCCTTGTCCAGTTAATAAATTAAAAGGACAATTACACGATAACATAGGTCTTACTTGGCATACAGAATTTGGCCAGTTTGAAATTACTAAACGAAATATTCTGTGGATAATGGCTAATGTTAAAGAGTCAATGTATAATACCGAAAGATGTTATATATACAATAAAGCTTTTTATGAAGCTTTCTTTAATCCTCATGATCAACCTCAAGCTAAACTAAAGTATGATACTAGCGTAGAAAAAGTACCAGACCGTTTTGAGCTTATAAGAATGTGGGCTAAAGACAGAGGCTT
>JAAGZR010000645.1 GCA_024206155.1 Aliivibrio sp. | reverse complement strand
TTTAAGATTTTGTCGACTCAATTAATACTGATTACATTCTCTTCGCTTCATAAAAAGCTAAGTAATGTTGAATTGACTGTGCCGAATCTTACGATTCGAATTGGTCACTCAGTTCATTGAAATCAAGTTGAAACCGAAGTTTCATTTTTTGATATTCATCAACGAGTGCCCACACAGATTGATAGGTTTAAATTGTTAAAGAGCTTTGCTATCAACGCTTTAGCATTGAAGCGGATGCGTATAATACGCGATTGACTCTGTAAGTCAACATAAAACTCTAAGTTTTTTACTTAAAATCCTATGTTGACTCGTCTCATCGAGACAAGTCGAAATTAAAGCCTCGCGATGCTCTACTCTGACGTGCGGAACCCCCACACTACCACCGCCGCTATTCTGTTTCACTTTTGAGTTCGCCATGTAATCAGGCGGGTTCACAATGCTAGGGTTGCCAAGCAAATTTTGCTTTTACTTTCAGTTTTAAAAAAACTGAAGGCAAAATAATCTGGAAAACTGTATTTAAAAGTCTCTTCAAACTCATTCAAGCGTTTGTACTTTGCTTCTGCTTTTAAAAAGCGGAGACAAATAGTTTTGAGTCCACAAAACCCCTTGGGTGTTGTATGGTCAAGCCTCACGGGCAATTAGTACAGGTTAGCTCAATGCCTCGCAGCACTTACACACCCTGCCTATCAACGTCGTAGTCTACGACAACCCTTTAGGACGCTTATAGCGCCAGGGAAAACTCATCTCAAGGCTCGCTTCCCGCTTAGATGCTTTCAGCGGTTATCGATTCCGAACTTAGCTACCGGGCAATGCCATTGGCATGACAACCCGAACACCAGAGGTTCGTCCACTCCGGTCCTCTCGTACTAGGAGCAGCCCCTTTCAATTTT
>JAAGZR010000644.1 GCA_024206155.1 Aliivibrio sp. | reverse complement strand
TAATGAATCTAATTGAACTTGTGCTTTACCAATATAACCAGATAATTCGCTTATTTGAGTTTCAATTTGAGTTAACTCTTCATCACGAATATTTGGGTTTACTGCTTTTAATGCTTGTAAGCGTTCTAGCTCTGCATTTAAAGCATTTTTCATCTCAGTATTCGCATTAACACGAACTGCTTCAATACGATCTTCAATGCTTACTTCAGCCTTATCAATTAACGCATGAATCTCTTTTTGTACCGAATTGACAAGCTTACTTGCCATGTGACGGTTTACAGGGCTTAACTGACGGTTAAAGCTTTCAAACTCAACTTGATCAGATAAGTCATTCCCTTTGCCATCCATCATTAGACGGATCGGCGTTTTCGGTAAGAAGCGACCAATACCACTTTGCTTAGGCGCTTGTGCATCCACCACATAAACGAGTTCAAGCAATAATGTTCCTGCAGGTAGAGCTTTATTTTTCAATAAAGAAACCGCTGTAGCCCCTACCCCTTCAGTTAATACTAGATCAATACCACCTTGGATCATTGGGTGTTCCCAGCTGATCAAGTTCATGTCTTCACGAGACAGTGCTGTTTCACGATCAAATGTAATGGTACAACCTTCATAAGGTAAACCTGGATAGCTAGATACCAACATGTTTTCTGCTGGTGTTACTACGATTGCGTTTTCACCTTTATCATCTTGGTTTAAACCAATGGTATCAAAAAGATTTAAAGCAAAGTTAACCAGATTAGTATCACCATCGGTCGCTGCAATTTTCTCTGAAATCTCTTTCGCTTTATCGCCACCATTAGAATGCACTTCTAATAAACGATCACGACCTTGCTCTAACTGTGCTTTTAGCTCTTTGTTTAATGTTGCAGACTCTTCAATCAATGGCTCTAAACCATCTGATTTACCTGTCGCTAGAATTGAGATAATCGCATCTGAGAATTTATCATACACCGCACGCCCCGTAGGACAGGTTTCACCAAAGGCATTCAAACCTTCATCAAACCAACGTGCTAGTAACTCTTGAGATGTACCTTGCAAGTACGGCACATGAATATCGATATCACGTTTTTGACCAATACGATCCAAACGGCCAATACGTTGCTCAAGAAGATCTGGATTAAACGGCAAATCAAACATGACAAGTTGATTAGCAAACTGGAAGTTTCGACCTTCAGAGCCAATTTCAGAACAGATCAGAACCTGTGCGCCACCTTCTTCTTGCGCAAAATAAGCCGCCGCTTTATCGCGTTCAATGATAGACATGCCTTCATGGAAAACTGTACCACGGATGCCTTCACGCTCACGTAATGCTTGCTCTAATTGCAATGCAGTGGAAGCTCGAGACGCAATAATTAGCACCTTCTCATTGCGGTTCTCTTTTAGTAATTCAAGTAGCCAGTTAACACGTGGATCAAACTGCCACCACGTCGCGCTATCCCCTTCGAACTCTTGGAAAATTTCCTCTGGATAAAGCATCTTCATCGCACGCGCTTCATCCGTCATGCGACCGCCCATCATCGTTGCCACACGCATAGACGTTGCATACTGAGAAGGTAAAGGCATTGGCATTAAATTAAGATTACGCTGTGGGAAACCTTTAATC
>JAAGZR010000643.1 GCA_024206155.1 Aliivibrio sp. | reverse complement strand
GTGCGCTTCAGGCATCTCAACAAGCGTTTGGTAAAGTAAAAGACATTACTTTATTTAATTACGTGTAAATACCACCATTAAATAAAAAGAGAGCTTAGCAGCAGTGCTAGGCTTTTTTTATGGCTATAACTAATTGAATTATAAATATATTGAATGGGAAATGTCTTGCCGCATCGTTAGTTTTTTTTGCCGCTTTTTAGTAGCAGGCAAATAGTCATTTATTGATTGAGGCAAAGGTAAAAAAAGCGGCAAAACCTATTGCTAATCAAACGGCAAAATTATTTTTTATTCTTATTTTTCTATAAAAAGCGAAAATAAATAATGAATATTAATTTTTAAGATGTTGTTATTTAAAGTTTTATTTATTTATTTACTTGCATTGATGTGTTTATTTAAAAACTGGCACACCTTATGCTAATTAATAACTATGACTGAGACGCTCACAGTTTGCCAATGGTAAATAGTGGCATAGCAGTTGCAGAGTGGAGTTAATGACTTTGCTTTTGTATGTCAGTCATTAATGTGCATACTTTTCACATCTTGGCATGAGATTTGATATGTAAATTACATGACACTTAATAACTATTGGTCAATTGTGGCTGATATGAATTTTAAATATTTCTGAATAGAGCAGAAATGAGTTTTCGCGAAAGCGAAGCCAAAGGAGAGCAACGATGGCTGTAAATGTAAATACTAACGTATCTGCGATGACTGCGCAGCGTTACCTAAATAACGCAACAAACGATTTAAACAATTCAATGGAGCGTTTGTCTTCAGGTACTAAGATCAACAGCGCAAAAGATGACGCTGCAGGTCTACAAATTTCTAACCGCTTAACAGCTCAGACTCGTGGTCTTGATGTTGCTATGCGTAACGCGAACGATGGTATCTCTATCGCTCAAACGGCTGAAGGTGCGATGAACGAATCGACTAACATCCTTCAACGTATGCGTGATTTATCACTACAAGCGGCAAATGGCTCTAACTCAGACCAAGATCGTGCTTCTATCCAAGAAGAAGTTCACGCACTGTCTGATGAGCTTAACCGTATCGCAGAAACTACATCATTCGGTGGTCGTCGCCTACTTAACGGTACATTCGGCGAATCTGCATTCCAAATTGGTGCAAACGCGGGTGAAGCAATTCTAATCGAATTAACTTCTGTACGTGCTGATGATAGCCGCATGGGTGGTCAACGTTTCGTTTCTGAGAACGGCAAAAGCGCGTCTTGGAATGTAGAAGCGGGCAAAAACGACATGAAACTAGAGTTCACCACTCAAAAAGGTGAAGCGGTTTCTATTGATATCAACGCTAAAGCTGGTGACGATATTGAGGAGTTAGCAACATACATCAATGGCCAATCAGACAAGATCTCTGCATCTGTTGGTGATGAAGGTAAACTTCAACTGTTTGTTGCTGAGCCATCAATTGAAGGCGAGCTATCTGTATCAGGTAACCTTGCTTCTGAACTAGGTTTAGTTAGCGGTACTGGTATTAAAGCAACGGTTGATAAACTAGACGTAACGTCTGTTGGTGATGCTCAAGTTTCTATCGGTGTTATCGATTCAGCTCTTGCTTACATTGACCGTGAGCGTGCTGACTTAGGTGCTAAACAAAACCGTTTAGGCCACAGCATCAACAACTTGTCAAACATTCAAGAGAATGTGTCTGCTTCTAACAGCCGAATCAAAGATACTGATTTTGCTAAAGAAACAACAAACATGACAAAAGCACAAATCCTTCAGCAGTCTAGTACATCTATTCTTGCTCAAGCGAAACAGTTACCAAACGCTGCATTAACTTTACTGCAGTAATTGAGTAACTAACAACAGTCATCTTAGTGAACAAGAGGTGCTCTCATCTCTCATCATCCTCTTGTTCATTTGATTGTTGGCAAGCTTCAGGTAACTGGTTTTTTGTGTTCTTCTCACAGATCTCCTCATAAAAAACCAGCCTAGCTTTATGCCCCTTCATTGGGGCTACCCTTTTCTATTTATCTCTCTAGTACTCCCTTATCTTTCTCTACTCCTTTTCTTTTTATTTTCCTCTTAAGTTTATTTTTTCAGCGCCGATAAGCTCTTATAAGAGTCTATTTTCTATATCAGTGAATAGCTATTTTAATTAAGAGGTCATTATGACAGTGACAGTAAACACCAATGTGTCTGCCATGACGGCACAGCGATATTTAAATCAAGCTACAGAGCATTTAAACCAGTCAATGGAGCGTCTTTCATCAGGAAGTCGAATTAATAGTGCTAAGGATGATGCGGCTGGTTTGCAGATATCAAACCGTTTGAAGTCACAAATGAGTGGTTTAGATGTGGCGGTTCGCAATGCTAATGATGGTATTTCTATTGCCCAAACTGCAGAAGGGGCAATGAATGAAAGTACTAACATTCTTCAACGTATGCGTGATTTAGCACTACAGTCATCAAATGGTTCTAACTCTTTACAAGACCGCCAGGCAATACAAGAAGAAGCAGATGCGTTAAACGATGAATTAAATCGTATTGCAGAAACGACGTCTTTTGGTGGTCGCCGTTTATTGAATGGTCAATTTGGAACATCAACCTTTCAGATTGGTGCTAATGCGGGTGAAGCGGTGCAATTAACGCTTGGTAG
>JAAGZR010000642.1 GCA_024206155.1 Aliivibrio sp. | reverse complement strand
GGCACTATTTTATGAGCATTGAAAAAACTCTTTTAACTCGCTGCGATTCTAAATGTGAACTATGTGGTTCAACTAACTCACTCGCTCCATTTGCAGTTCCGCCTAAAACAGATATCACTGTAGATAACTGTGTAATGATTTGTGAAACCTGTACAGCACAAATCGAAGACGCTGATAAAATGGATGTTAATCACTTACGCTGTCTGAATGACTCTATATGGAGCCAAGTTCCTACTGTTCAAGTTATGTCTTATGTTCTTCTAACCAAGCTTGCTTCTGAATCTTGGGCTCAAGATGCTTTAGATATGATGTACGTTGAAGAAGACGTTAAAGAATGGGCTGAAAAAGCACTTCTTGCTGATGGCGAAAAACCACGTGACATTAACGGCGTTGAACTTAAAAAAGGCGATCACGTAACGGTTACTAAAGATCTTCCAGTTAAAGGCACTAACCAAGTGATTAAACAAGGTACCGTTATCCGTGGCATCAGCCTTGGTGACGATCCTCGTCTAGTTTCTGGTAAGGCAAACGGCGGTCAATCTATGTATGTAATCGCTGAGTTCTGTCGTAAAAAGTAATTCATTACTTAACAATCTGACAGACTAAAAAAGACGCTTAATTGCGTCTTTTTTTATGTCTGAATTCTTTGATTATCCAATATTTTAAATAAATATGCATAATTTAAATTATAATCCCGAAGATTTTCTAACTAAGCTGTATATTTATTCACATAAAGCTTAAATTATTACTCGCTTTCTTCAAACGTTCAAATCCACGTTTATCGTATTTTTGCGTGGTAATGATGCTTGCATGCCCCATTGCATCTTTTACGGTAGAGATATCCTCGCCATTATCTAGCAACATAGAAGCAAAAGTTCTTCGACAATCATGTGGAGAAAATGCACTTACCCCAGCCTGTTTTCTTCGTTCATTTAGTATATGTAAAATAGCTTGTGAAGTTAGCTTATCATCAGTCACTGTATCAAAACGCCTTATACGGGTAAATAAGGCACGGCCATTATCCCCGCTGACAGCATTTAGCCATGAATGTAGTAATGTTAATGATTGTTGAGGCAGGTAAGACATTCGTTCTTTATTGCCCTTGCCAAGTACCCGTAATGAACCTTCTTCTGAATTAAAATGTCCAATAGAGCAATCCACAATTTCAGAACGTCTTAAACCACAACCTAACAACACTCCTAAAATAGCACTGTCTCGAATGCCTTTTATGGTTTGATCATTACAAGAAGAAAACAACAATTGGATTTCATTACTAGATAAGGCTCGACCTTTTGCTAATCGAGAGCCTTTCATTTGTTTAATGTGTTTTATTAATTGGTAGTTTTCTGTAGTGATTTTTTTAGATAACCATAGCTCTTGGGCCACACCTTTTATCGCTGCAATGTAAGTGTTTATGGTTGCAGGTTCTAATCTTTCGGACTTTAATGCTTCAATGACACCAAGTACGTAATCACGGTTTATCTGATGCCACGGGCAATTGTTTAAATTAAAAGATCCAAGAAGATGAGCGATCTTATTTAGATTTGATCTCATCGTTGAACGACTATTTTCAGAGTTTAAAGACAGCAAATATGCCTGAGCTGCATTTAAGCTATTCACTTTAGGCATAGTAATCTCTACCGAAATATCACTACTTAAAAGTGTTACATTGTCACTAATCATTGATTTTACAACTTATTTATTACTTATCTGTAGTATATGATCTTTATCTACTTTTCCAAAGGTACATTTTAATAAGTAGAGATCTATTTTTGATCTTTTAATCATTATTTGGCTGTTATTACACTCAATAAGATCTCTTATCAGTGCGACTTGTAGTTAAGAAGAGATTGAATAAGAATGGACTGTTATTTCGAATAAAAAAACCGAGTAATAAATACTCGGCTTAATCATATTTAATGAGCGCTTTTAATTAAAGATGCTTACTGATCTCAACACAACTTTCTTTAGCATCACCGAAAAGCATTTCAGTGTTTTCTTTAAAGAATAGTGGGTTTTGAACACCAGCATAACCTGTATTCATAGAACGTTTAAATACGATTACGTTTTTCGCGTTCCACACTTCAAGAACAGGCATACCTGCGATTGGACTGTTTGGATCTTCCATTGCTGCAGGGTTAACTGTATCGTTCGCACCAATAACAAGAACAGTATCTGTATCAGATAAGTCATCATTGATCTCGTCCATTTCAAGAACGATATCGTAAGGAACCTTAGCTTCTGCAAGTAATACGTTCATGTGTCCTGGTAGACGGCCCGCAACTGGGTGAATACCAAAACGAACATTAATACCTTGCGCACGAAGCTTTTCTGTAATTTCATGAACTGGATATTGAGCTTGAGCTACTGCCATACCGTATCCTGGAGTGATAACTACTGACTTAGAGTTTTTAAGCATTTCTGCTACTTCTTCAGCGGTTGTTTCACGATGCTCGCCCTGCTCTTCGTCACCTGATGAAGCAACAACATCTTGACCGAAACCACCAGCAATTACGCTGATGAAAGAACGGTTCATTGCTTTACACATGATGTAAGACAGAATTGCACCTGATGAACCCACCAACGCACCAGTAACAATCAGAAGATCATTCGATAGCATGAAACCTGCTGCTGCCGCTGCCCAACCAGAGTATGAGTTAAGCATTGAAACAACCACTGGCATATCTGCGCCACCGATTGAAGCAACTAGATGATAACCAAAGGCAAATGCAATTAAGGTTACTAAGATCATTGCAAACATGCTGCCTTCAACACTAACAAAGTAGTAAAGAAGTCCTACTGAAGCAACTAATGCTAAAAGGTTAAGTTTATGGCGGTGAGGTAATTGCAGCGCTGATGAATCAATAACACCACGCAATTTACCAAACGCAACTAAAGAGCCGGTGAAAGTTACCGCACCAATGAATACACCTAAGAAAACTTCAACAAGGTGAATAGTTAGCATTGCACCAACAAGTACACCGTGATCGATATAACTGTTGTAACCAACAAGAACCGCAGCCATACCCACAAAGCTATGAAGAATTGCCACAAGCTCTGGCATTTCTGTCATTTCAACTTTTTTAGCGTAGTAAAGGCCAATAACTGCACCTATTGCCATAGCGACGATAATCCATCCAGTACCTGCTGAGTCAGGGCCAAAAATGGTAGCAATTAACGCGATAGCCATACCAGTAATACCATAGTAGTTACCGCTACGCGCTGTTTCTTGTTTAGACAAACCGGCTAAACTCATGATAAATAAAACGGCAGATACAATATATGCTGCTTGAACTAATCCTGCTGACATTATCCCTACCCCTTACTTATCTTTACGAAACATTTCAAGCATACGCTTGGTTACAGCAAAACCACCGAATATATTAATACTAGCGATTAGGACTGCGATAAATGCTAAAAATGAAACGACACCATTGCCCTGACCCACTTGTAGTAACGCACCTACAATGATGATGCCTGAGATCGCATTAGTTACTGACATTAATGGAGTATGTAGTGAATGACTTACATTCCATACTACATAATAACCAACAACACATGCCAAGATGAATACCGTAAAGTGAGCTAAAAATGCAGCTGGCGCAACTGATGCTACCCAACCAAATGCAGCAATACCTGCACCGATCATTCCGAACTTTTTAACAGGAGACATTGGTTCTTCAACTTTCGGAGCTAGCTTAGCTTTTGGTTCTGCTTTTGCTTGAGGCTGAGCTGAAACTTGAATTGGTGGCGCAGGCCATGTTACTTCGCCTTCTTTAACAACAGTAACACCACGAAGAACAACGTCCTCAAAATCAATATTGATGTTACCGTCTTTTTCTTTACATAGAAGTTTAAGAAGGTTAACTAAGTTTGTACCGTAAAGTTGTGATGATTGCGTTGGTAAGCGACCAACCATATCGGTGTAACCCACAATTTTTACGCCATTTTCTGTTGTGATTACTTGGTCTTTTACTGTGTACTCACAGTTACCACCATTAGCGGCTGCCAAGTCAACAATCACACTGCCCGCTTGCATACTATCAACCATTGCTTTAGTAATTAGCTTTGGTGCTGGGCGACCAGGAATAAGAGCGGTTGTAATGATGATATCAACATCTTTAGCTTGAGCAGCATATAGCTCTTCTGCTTTTTTGTTAAACTCATCAGACATTTCTTTTGCGTAGCCATCACCAGAACCAGAGTTTTCTTTGTAATCAACTTCAAGGAACTCTGCTCCCATTGATTGCACTTGTTCTTTAACTTCTGGACGAACATCAAATGCACGAACAATAGCACCAAGGCTACCCGCTGCACCGATAGCCGCAAGACCAGCTACACCAGCACCAGCAACAAGTACTTTTGCCGGTGGAACTTTACCAGCAGCGGTAATTTGACCTGTGAAGAAGCGACCAAACTCATGCGCAGCTTCTACTACTGCACGATAACCTGCGATATTAGCCATAGAACTTAAGGCATCTAATGCTTGTGCGCGAGAAATACGAGGAACTGAATCCATAGCTAAAACGTTGATGTTCTTTGTCGCTAATTTTGCAAGTAACTCTTCATTCTGCGCAGGCCAAATAAAACTGATTAGGCTAGCACCATCTTGAATTAAATCGAATTCATCAACACCTGTTTCAGCGTTAACTTGAGGAGCATTAACTTTAAGTATTAGATCTGATTTCCACACATCATCAGCAGAAACGATAGTTGCTCCGGCTTGTTCAAATGCAGAGTCATCAAAACTGGCTAAAATACCGGCTTTAGATTCAACAGAGACAGTAAAGCCAAGCTTCAATAGCTGCTCTACCGTTTTTGGAGTGGCAGCTACACGGGTTTCGCCCGCGAGTACTTCTCTAGGTACACCAATTTGCATAGTTATTCCTTTACTATTGGCATGAATTGATACTTACTTTATAAGATATAAATTCAAGTGTTTTGTAATAAAATGACATGATTTTATTACATTAAATTAATTCCTGCTTATATTCACCCTAATTTAGTAAAAAAACAACATTACAGTGACAAAGCAGAGGTCAGACCATTCGTATTTTGACGTTGATTTACAACAATAATTATAATTAGATAATATTTTTTCAATCTAATCTACATCAAAGCTACGGCATTTAGTTAAAGATTGACTCATTCATTTGATCTATGAGCATTTTTGATTTGTGTACCATAAGCTTATCAGCATCACTTTTGTTTGAGATTACATCAGAACGAATAAAGCGGTGCTCTTTAATTTCACCATTTATTTCTTTTGTTATTGTACCAGCGATACGAAATTGAGAGTCATCTTGTTCTGAGTTTGGATAAATTAGGAAGGATTTATATTCAATTGGTTCAATCGTTGTTTCTTTTTTAGGTGATGTACCAAATAGACGTGAAAAAAGCCCCATTTCATTTTCCTTTTTGAAATAAGGCTTATTATAGCTTATGTGTCAGTAATGTTGGTAGTTTTGCTTACCCAATTATAAAATGACCAAAGAAATCACTACTGTTCGAACAATTCGATTATTCTAATAAAGAGTATTTCTATACGACGAATTTTTTACGTCCATCGGAATTCATATTAGAAGTAATGGTTTCTTCCTCACCAAAACCATGAGTATCTATAAATGTGGAGTCTACCCCTTGAGCAATAAAAATGAAATCAATCCACATCATCTTACAATGAAACTATGTTTTATTAAGTATCACTTTTAAATGTTACTTTTGCTTACTGATAAAAAGACCAAAACCATACAGTAAGCATAAACCGTAAAGCCCTGATATATTTGAAAGAACACCGTGTAAGCCAGCGCCCATTTGGTTGATCTTAAGAAAGCCATCAATAGCAAACCCACTTGGCAATAAGTGCATAATATCAGTTAATGCATTTGGAATAAGTTGAGTTGGCCAGATAAATCCAGCACTAAATACAATAGGCATAGAACTAAAAAGTACGAGTAACAAAATACTCTCAGTGGTTGGAAGCCATCGAGCCAATAGCATACCAAGCAAAATAACCGATGAGATAAATGGCACCATTACTATCAGTAAGTCGAATACATTAGAAAAACGAGTGATATGATAATAATCAAAAACAATACCAAAATAAAAACTTGCTAGTATGATTTCAGTTATTAAAAATAAAGAAAACCGGGCAATCAATTGTTGGGGTGAATTTTCTTTGACTGTTGCTGATTTCTGTCTAATACCAACAGCCATTAATAGCGTTTGTTGTAGGATCAATACAAATACGGCTGGAACGACATATTCTACATAACCCATATTTCGATTAAATACGGGAGCATAATTAGATTTAAAAGGTCGAAAGGTATTTTTTGCATTAGACAAAGGAGTGCCCTCAATGGCCATATGAGTTACACGATATTCTGCGGATAGTGTCCCACCCACGTTCATTAATCCTTCGATTATAGTCCCATAAACCAAAAAGTACGACGCATCTCCAGCATAAGCAACTGTTGGTGCTTGGCCTAATTGCAATTTATCCGAGAAATCATATGGGATAACTAAAAAGCCGCTAACTGTATTATTTAAAAACTGCTGCTTTGCTTGTTCTATACTATCAGCCTGCTCTACAACATTTAATTGTTGTGTTGTATTCGCCATAAAAATAAATTTTCGACTGAGGTCTGACTTATCCAAATCAACAACTGTGATCTTCTGCTCTTCTGGGCTTTGATTTAAATAAGGCAATGGGTAAAGAAAAGCATAAAAAATCACACCGCCAATCATTGTGAGTACAATGCTACTATTGGTAAAAATTCCTATCGCTTCTTTTTTTAATGCAGTAAGAAAAGACATTGTTACTTCCTTAAACGTGAAATAAGCACAATCAGCGGTATAGTAAACAACAACAGAATGCCAATATGGGAGGAACTTTCAACAAAATCATATCCATAGTTTGCTTGCTCTATTTGGGAACGAACAAAATGACTTGCTGGAAGAATTGAGTGCCAAAAAACAGCGAAGTTGTTCATGTCTGATACAGGAAAAGTAACACCTAAAAATGCAAAACTGGGTGCCGTATAAGCGCCTGAGATACTCATTGCTTTTACAATATTATTGGTACCATACCCGATAGCAGTGCCAATACTAATACAAGCCAGTGTCATCGCACCCATTGTAATGAGAAAACTTAAAATGCTCGCATCAAAAGGAAATTGTAATACACCGAACAAGAAATAGAAAAGTACACAACCCAAAGTCATTCCAATCAAGAAATAAACGCCAACAAATGAAAGGATTTTTTGTGGTGTTTGGCTATCAAACCACTCACGTAAATCATTGTTATTATTTCGAACTGACTCATTTTTCATCGCCCAAATCATCCCAACAATAACCGCCATTTGCCATATTGCAGGAAGAATTGCGGAGACTAAGAATTGATTATAATTGCTACCAATGTTAAATAGAGCCGTCACTTGAACTTTAATGGGAACGGCAGAGTTGATTGCTTGAGTCCATGTTGATTGCTTTGTACTGAGCGCCTTTATTGTTGCAAGTTTTGCTTGGATCGTCATGTCTGTTTGCATCAAAGCGGAATTAATTTGCTTTGCGATTAAGATAAACTGACCATTATAGAACCCTGAAATTTGTGGGCTTTTACCCAGCATGACATTACGTTCAAAGTTTTGAGGGATAACGATATAACCATAGTTAACCCCTTCTTTTAATGCACTATTGGCTATATCCACATTCGGTTGAATCGAACGAACAGCAAGTGTTGGCGTCGCATCGTAATCTCTAATGATCATTCTGGATAAGCTTGATTGATCAAGATCCACCACATCGACAGGTAATTCACGAACCACAGATGATGAAAATATCCACCAAATTACTAATGACAGCACTAATGGAAGACCAAAAGTAACCGCAATTAGCCATGGATTAGAATAATAAGAACGCCAAAATTCTTTCATAAGTCACGCTTAATCTAATTTAACTATAGCACTCATACCAACTCGTAGATTTGGTATATCAGACACTGGGTGTGCTTCAATCTCAAAGGTTTTTAAATCAAACCCTTGGCTATTATCAGTAGCTCGCCAGGTTGCATAATTTCCCATAACAGCAATATGCGTGATCTTAAATGGAATCGTTTTATCTAACGCTGGAAGGTACACATTAATTTGTTGGTCTTTTTTGTAGTTTTTAAGTTTATCTTCACGAACATGGAACACTGCCCATGCTTGATTAATATCTATAACACTAACAACAGGGAAACCTTGAGGTGCAATTTCACCTTCATTGAGTAAAACTTGAGTTACCTCGCCTGTGTACCAACTGCTAATCTTGGTGTCTGCTACATATGCCTCGACTTCAGCGACTGAACCCATTGCCATTTTTACTTTTTCGTTAGCGGCTCGTTTTGTTTCTGTTCGAGCTCCCTCTTTGGCCATTTGATACATTTGGTAAGCGGCATTTTCGGTATATTTAGCCGCTTGCCACTGAGTATAAGTCTCATCTTTTTTCTGCTCTGATACGACACCATCATTATAGAGGTTATTAACACGGGTATAGGTTTTTTCCAGCAGCTTATTGGCCGCTTTTGCTTTTTGCCATTGATCTTTCGCAGCTGCGACTTGTTGGGTTCTTGCTCCTTGTTCAGCTTCTTCTGCAAGAGCACTGGCTGCTGCTTCTCCTGCTTTTGCTTGAGCTAATTTAGCATCGATTTCTGGGCTGTATAAGGAAAAAATAGCTTGGCCTTTCTCTATCATGTCGCCTTTTTTAACGTACAAATTCTCGATTCGACCAGCAACTTTAGAGGAAATATTGTATTGCTCGGCTTCAATTTGACCCTGAAGTAATTCAGGTCGAGGCTGATAGGCAGCCCAAAAACTGTAACCAACCCAACTAACTACACCTACAACGGCAAGAGAACCGATGGTTTTTTTTAATTGACTCATGTTATTTTCCTTCTCTTGCTTGAAGTTGATATTGTACAAATGTGTCTGTTTCATCGCTTAAAGCAAGTAACTTAACTAATGAAATCATGTAATTAAATGATGCTAAGGAACGTTGAGTCTTAATGCTTGCCAAATATAACTCAGCATCCACCACATCAAGTGAAGTCGATAGGCCTTGTTTAAACCCTTTTTCTCTAAGGAATATATTTTCTTGAGCAAGCGCAATACTTGATGCTAAACCATAATATTCATCTATCGCTTGTAATGCTTCTCGGTATGTTTTTTCAACCAGCAATGAAAGATCTTCTTTCGCCTGTTTTTTAAGATACTGTACTTGTTGAACTGCACTATGCGCCGCTGCAACTTTTTCTGAGCGCCCTTTATTATCTAATAGTGGAACATTAACACCGACACCGACCATCCAATCTGGTGCTATTTCAGCAGATAAGCTGTCACTTTCATACAGATTATAGTTACCATATAAATAAACTTCAGGATAATAGCTGCCTTTCTCCGCTTTTATTAAGCTGCTCGCTTGCTTCTCTTTGGCATCTAAAAGGTCTAAACCTGGGTAAGTGGCTAGTGTATTATCAATAAAATCGGTCATTTCAGGTAATTTTTGATTGATAAACAATGGTGTTTCTGGCGTGATGTTTTCATTCATTTGCAACATGCTTCTTAATGCAGCACTGGCAATATCTGAATTTTGTTGAGCTTTACGAAGGTCCACTTTTGCTTTGTCGTATGCAGCATCAGCTTGTAGACGCTCTACTTTCGCAATTTGCCCCTGTTGTTGGAGTTTAACCGCATTATCTCTGTGTTTTGCTAAGCCTTGCTCTACTTCGCTATAGGTTTTAACGACTTCATTAGCGAGAACGACACTAAAATAGTACTTAGCTAAATCTTCATAAGAGGCTTGTTGTTTCATTTTTAGCTGACTGCGTGCTTCGTCTGTTTTCCCTTCTGCTGCACTTTCAGCTGCAGAGATACGGCCACCAGTGAAGATGGGCCAAATCGCACGAATAGAGCTAGTGAAAATATCGCGTTCAGTTAATGTTGAAGTAACGGGACCAATTAATTGATCAAGAATCCCTGCTACTGCTTGGTTTGTGTTTGTACTATCAATAATCTGTTGGCCAGAAACCGTAACATCGTCATCTAGGTACGTATAATTTGCACTTAAAGTAACAGAAGGAAGATTAAGGTCAGAAGTGCCTGAGGCCAACGATTCCTGACGCTGAACATTAGCGCGCTCTGCCGCAATACCGTTATGATTGTTGAGAACATTTTTCCATGCGCTATCAAAATCTACTGACTTAGCAGAAACAGACAAAGAAAGCAGCGTTGTTAATAATACAGATAGTCGTGTAAATTTAAGCATATTCCCTCCAGTAATCTAGAGTTTTTACCCTAACTGATTCCATGTGCAAAAAAAACTTACCATTGTAGGTAAGCTTTTAATTATATTGGATACTATTATTTTGCCATGCGGATCAAAGATAGGCCAATAAGCCACTCTAGATCTTTGCGGCTTTCTTCACCGTATAGGTCTTCGACCACGCCGTATAAACGATCAATACCATTGCGAGCAAATTCGTGTGCGTTTGCAGAGGTTACGATATGGTGAAATAAAAGACGTAAGATAGCTCGGAATTGCTCGTCTTCTAAAGATGAAATCCAG
Source organism: Aliivibrio sp. (assembly GCA_024206155.1). Lineage (GTDB taxonomy): Bacteria > Pseudomonadota > Gammaproteobacteria > Enterobacterales > Vibrionaceae > Aliivibrio. The sequence continues at coordinate 6,240 of JAAGZR010000642.1, read as the reverse complement.
CTATCGATAAATATTTGCTTATCATCTTGCATTTCTAAGTGTTCTGAAAATAAACGAAAAATACGGCCGTCTAGTGCAGCAGTAAAATCAGTTTTCTTTGGGAAATGATGGCTGATCCCTGTTCTTGACACACCAGTTTGTTGGCTTAATGTCGTATATGACATCTTGTCATAGCCTAAGCGTAATAGTTGATCAATAACCGCATCCATAATTTTCTGGATGGTGATTTCAGTATCTTCTTTACTTCTTTTTGGCATAATAAAACTCTTCTTATGTGATTAGTCCATTAAGATATCAATCGTAAAAATTAACGAAATGAGCATTAGGTTAATTTATAAGATTCAACTCCATTCGTATAATATATTTATGATATTCAACACGATAAACGTAATATATTACTCTGGCCGCCATTGCACTTTCACAATTAAGAATTGCGATTGTAACGAAATGTCAGTTTCTGATTAAATGTGGCTTAACGACATTCTGCGTTATACAGTATGGAAATACAATATGTTACGCCTAATTCTGACAAAAAATTGTCATAAAGGTTCATTTTTGGGATTTTCGTCTCAAGTGTCGATACTGATATGTAAATGATATTAGGTTGTTACCTTTGTGTTTCCTCTTTAAATTCCTTTTCTGAGAGGGTGTTCTTAACCATAGAAACATAGTATAACGTCTGTATATTTATTGTGGAGATCAAATAATGACTACTGAAGTAGAACAAAATGTACCATGCGATGCTTGTGGATGTAGTGCTGAGATGGGCTTTGTGATTAAAGAAGGTGATGATGTTGCAGAAGTAAGCATCTTCGCTAACAATAAAGCGCAATTAGACGCGGAATTTGCTAATTACTTATCTTTAGCAAAAGAAGTATGTGATGAAGTTGAGTACAATATTGAACTGACTAACGATGAGAAGGAACTTCACGCTCGCTTAAAATTCTCTTGTAGTGCAGAAAAATTGATTTACGAACTAAAGACTCGCTCTCTTAGAAAATAATCAATTATATTGCAGATAATAAAGAAAAAAGGCCCTCACATTGAGAGCCTTTTTATTAATATCTTGGTACTAAGCAGGTTGGATATTGCTTGCTTGAGGGCCTTTAGGGCCTTGCTCAACATCAAAAGTTACTGCTTGGCCTTCTTTCAACGTTTTGAAACCGTCTGATTGAATTGCACTGAAATGAGCGAACACATCAGGTCCGTTCTCTTGAGCGATAAAACCAAAACCTTTCTCTTCGTTAAACCATTTTACAGTACCAGTCGCTTTAGACATTACGTCTCCTTACCTTTTAATTAAATTTTCACTTCGGCACTTAGATACCGAATTTCACTATATCAAATGTATTTTCATAATAAAAACGTAAAAATACGACTAATATCACTGTTCTAAATTAAACTTATTTAAGATGTGGTCGATACAGTGTCAAGCCATTACTACAAAGTTATTTATCTATGCCAAAAACTACTATTGCTCTTTTTGCTCTTATCTTTACAGCCTTGGTCCCCTTTTCGGCTCCTGCTGAAATGCTAAATAAACATCGACTTATTAATCATATAGACAGCTATGGAAATATCAGCTTACGTAATACTAATTACACTGAACTCCCTGATAATTTAGAGCTCAAAGGTGATGTAAACCTTGCGAGTAGTAAAATAAAAAAACTACCTAAAGGTTTGGTAGTTAATGGTGATCTCAACCTGGCAAATACCGCAATTAAATACATTCCTAAAGGCACTCAAGTAAAGGGCTACTTAAATTTAGCAGGAACCACTCAACTTAAACGTTATACGAGAGGCATTAAAGTCGCAGGCTTTATTAATTTTGCAGGATCAGGACTCACAGAACTCCCTCCTCGTTTAAAAGTAAACGGCGATCTTAGTGTAATCCGAACACCATTAACTACTTTACCAAAACAACTTGTAGTTAAAGGCAATCTATTCCTCGGACACTCACAAATTACGTCACTTCCTGATGATCTCGTGGTTAATGGCAATATTTATTTGGGTGGCAGACCTATTACGGTTTTTCCTGAAAGCATAAAAGTAGATGGTTATATTTTTAAGTAGTATTACAATAGCCATTCATTTCTTCTCTAGGCTTAATAATGTTAGATAATCTACATCAAATGGTCATCTTCGCGATGGTAGCAAATGAGTTAAATTTTACTCGTGCTGCTGAAAAACTGGGTATTTCTAAATCGCATGTATCTAAACAAATTAAAGCGCTAGAAACTCGTTTAGATTGCCAGCTTGTTCAACGTAATAACCGTTCGGTTTCTATTACAGAGCTTGGTCATCAATATGCTGAGTATTGTCAAAAGCTTGTAGATACGGCTTATGAAGCTGATGCCCTACTAGATGCTCATCATGGACGTATTTCTGGTGTATTCAAAGTTGGTATCGCTCAATCTTTTGGTAATAGCCACATCATTCATGCATTAGCTGAATTCCAAGCTCATTTTCCAGATGTTGAATTGGAGGTTAGTTTATTTGATCATAAACCTAAATTACTTGAAGATGGTTTAGATTGCTGGATAGCAATTCATGATGATATTCCTGAAGGCATGGTGGCTAGGAAAATTGCAGATTGTCGCTTTATTGTTGCTGCTTCGCCAAGCTATATTAAAGATAATGGTTTACCATTGCGTCCGGCTGAATTAGCACAGCATAAATGCATTACTTATCATAGTAATGAACGACGTTTTAATGAGTGGGAATTTACTCGCGATGGTGTTCATCAAGTGGTTAAAGTACAAAGTATTTTTAAGATAGATAACGCTTCTGCTATTTTAGATGCAACTAAAGCGGGGGCTGGCATTGCGTATTTGGCGAGCTATTTACTTGAAGATGAATTTGAAAATGGCAGTTTGATTCAAATATTAAATGAGTGGCAAGCCGATATGGAGCTACCTATTTATGCTGTTTATCCTCGACGCCAACATTTGCCACCAAAAGTGCGCACCTTTATTGACTTTTTATCCCAGCAAGTGGGTAATCCTCCTCATTGGGATAAAAAGCTTTTTAACTAAATCCCTTACTTATCCCGCGTTCTTAACAGGGTTTGCATAAAGTGCACGTAGAAATGGCTGCTCTTCTACTGTTAATTGTGACAATTTTTCTTCTAGTTCACGTTTAACTTCAGAAGTGACTTCTTCTGATTCAATATTAGCAGCGGCGTAATTCATTGGGAATAAACGATAACCTTGGGTAATTTCTTTATCCATGACTTCAGCCAGTTCATCAGCTGTTTCTGGCGCTGATGTGACAACGTCACCAAAATGAATATGTATGCGTTTCTTATTACCGATAATCCCTTTGATGATGCTATCAATATCTTCAAACTCGCCTTTTTCGTAAGAGCCTAAGGTAGCCACTGCATTTAATTCTTTGGCTTTTTGGATATCTAATGGATCATTTTCATAAGAGATAGAAACAGGAACAATTTTCAAATCATTCATATAATCAGAAAAAGCTTCTTTGCGCTTACGCCCTTCTACGTGAAACATTTTTAAAATCGCGGGATCAGTAAAATCGTTACCGTCTTTTGCTCGCCCTTCTTTTTGTGCAATCCAAATAGAGTTATTAGTTTCTAAAGAGTGCTTGATATAAGAAGATAGTTCACCTAACACTTTTAACATTTGACGTGGTGCTTTTGCTGAACGTTTAACAATAAAACTTTTGTTAAGTTTCATCAGCTCAGTACTGCACGCTTTCCTTAATAAATTATCTCCAATCGCAATTCTTACGGTTTGCATATGATTATTGTATAAAACCCAATTCATCAAAGCTGGATCCATAGCGATATCACGGTGGTTAGACACAAACAAATACGCTTGTTTTGGGTCTAATTTATCCAATCCAGAATACGTAATTCCATTAGTTGTTTTTTTAACCGTTTTATTTAAATAAGACGCAACGTTTAACTGAACGTCTTCCACAGTTGTTATTTTCGACAGTGATTTACGTAGTTTAAAACGCAGTAACGGTGCTAATAACCAAAATAAAAACTTAGAGGCAGACGGAAACTTATAGTGAAGAATCGCAGTAATGAATTCATCATCAGAAATTAAACGCTCAATAGCGGCAGGAACTTCATCATCATTGTAAGGGCGAATTTCTTGATAGATATCTTGTGTGGTCATGTTTGGACTTCTGGTTACCAAAAAAGGAGTTGCGCGTATTCTACTTGATTTTATTGCAGTTGTACGTGATCAATTAAAGAGGTCGTACCATTGGTCATTAAATATCGATGTAATTGATGAGAATCCGTTGATTTTTAGATAAAAACCAGTAGAGTTACGGGCTTCAAATCAGAGGTAGCTATGAAAAACGCAATTACGTTTCAGTCAGGAACACATTCACACCTTCTTTATACGGCAAGAAAAAAGAAGAATCATTATGAGTTGATTTCCGTGCAAACTGGAGCCGTACTTATTCGCCTTGGTAAATGGGAATATCTAGTGTTGCCTGGTGAATTGTTTTGGATACCTTTTGATGCTCTATCATCAATGACGATTATTCCTAACTCTACATTATCTACATTAATGTTCTCAATTCGCACACGTGAAGCGCTACCTACTCAAGGTGGCTATATCACCTCAACACCTCTACTTTCAGCGGGTTTTGATAAACTTCAAGCAATAGCGATGACTGAAAATGCCAAACAGCATTTATTGTACGTAATGCAAGATGAGTTATTAGAAGCGTCACCTCATACGGATCTATCTCCAGAATCACAGCATATCAATACTTACTTATCTCAATTATCTGAAAATAAAGAGATAAAGCATAGCCAGGTTTCTCCTGATATGATGATGACATTGAAAGTAAGAGAAGCGGATAAAATGCGTAAATCAGGTGCTAAGAATAGTATGATTGCAGATCGCTATTTTTCAGGGAATACGGAATTACTAGAGCAAGCTTACACTTTATTGGGTTAACGCGTTATACTAGCCTAACTTAGTTTTATTGGAATGGAATTTCCAGCTGCATGAACAGTTGGTCATCAGCGCGATCATGCCAACGGTAATCAATTCGAAAACGGGTATTCTTGCCCTTTTCTTCTCCACCAAAGGCTAAGCTTAATTGTAAGCCGTGACTTTCCAACCATTCACCATAAGAATCAAATTCTTCAATTTTTTTATCATAATACTCCTCAGGTTGCCATACAGTAAAACCTACCGTACTGCCACTAAGGTACCCGGTTAGTAGTGGGTCATCCCCTGTGCTGTAAGCCCATTTATCCCAAAATCCTTCTTTCATTACGTCTGACTTTATATTTTCTGTAATTTCAGTTAACTGATAAATGAATTGATTAACCTCAAATAAAGGGATAAGGCACTTTGAGTTTGACGAATAAATTTGACGAGAGTAGTTATCATAGCTGTCTTGAAGACAAATCGAGCTGTCCTTGGCAATTAAGTCCATAGACATAGTTGTTGTTAATAAGCTAATTATAACGACTTGTTTTTTCATTGTGACTACTCGTATAAATGGTGTGCCTTTATGTAACTTTGGACACCTTGTGTTGTTAAGTGAGTAATGTCCTCACCTTTTTTTATTGCGTTTCGTATATCAGTACTTCTAACTGGAAGTGTTTCAGGACAAGCCATTACATTCCAGTATTTCAATATCTCATCTGCTTTTGAAAACCTGTCAAACTTAAGTAAGTTGTCTGGTCCGATGATAAAGGTTATATCGGCCTCTTTATTCAATTCTTGAAGTTTTTTTAATAGAGTAAAAGTAGTCACGCTTTGATCTGGAACATACAGTTCTTTTTCAATCAGTGATATTTCAACATTGTTAAGAGATAAGTCGTTAATAAAAGCAGATACCATCTCTATTCTGTCTTCATAAGAAAGCATTTTTTTTCCCCAGGCATGAGAAATGCTAGGGACTAATAACACTTTATCATAGTGAGTTAAACGCTCAATGACGCTTTTGTGGCCTAGTGATGGTGGGTTAAATGCGCTACCAAATACAGCAATGTTCATGACTTTTCTCTTATTAACGGCATTATTAGTTAGCATAAGTGAAAATTTTGTCGATGGCTATCCTATAACACTATTAGTCTGTTATTAATTGTGTAAATTCAGTATGATTATCAAATTAACTGCCAACTGTCTCAATAGAGTAAAGGAATGAGAATGCAACAACTGATTGTTGAAGAAATGAAAGTTAAACCATCAATTGATCCGGTTAATGAAATTAAAACACGCGTCAATTTTATTAAGG
>JAAGZR010000098.1 GCA_024206155.1 Aliivibrio sp. | reverse complement strand
GTAGATCCTGCGTTTACTCAATTTTCTAACTCACCAGTTATTATTCGTAATAAATATGTAGTATCTGGTTCTGACACTGCTCAGATCGGTTGGGTTGAGGTTGCTACTGAAGATGGAACTGGAGGTTACCTATGGTATCTAAAAGCTGAGTCTGAAACTCGTCTACGTTTCGAAGATTATCTTGAAATGAGTGTAGTTGAAGGTGAAAAAGCTGATACTACTTTAGGTGCTGGTTCTGCTTTTGACGCTGGTTACAAAGGTACAGAAGGTTTGTTTGCTGCTATTCAAGGTCGTGGTAATGTAGAGGCTGGATTCAACGCTGCAGCAAGTGCGCTAGGTGAATTTGACAATATATTGCGTAACCTAGACACGCAAGGAGCAATTGAAGAGAACATGCTTTTCTTAAACCGTGAGACATCGCTAGGATTTGACGATATGCTAGCTGGTATTTCTAACGGTGCTAACGGTGGTACTGCTTATGGATTGTTTGAAAACTCTGAAGATATGGCATTAAACCTAGGGTTTAGTGGTTTCCGCAGAGGTTCTTACGATTTCTATAAGACTGACTGGAAATATTTAAATGATGCTTCCACAAGAGGTGGTATTGAAAGTGGTGCTACACCTCCAGCTTCACCATACGGTGTAAGTGCTATTGACGGTGTTTTAATTCCTGCAGGTACATCAACAGTTTACGATCAAGTTCTTGGTAGTAACATCCGTCGCCCATTCTTACACGTACGATACAGAGCGTCACAAACTGACGATCGTCGTATGAAGACTTGGTTGACTGGTTCTGTTGGAGGTGCTTTCACATCTGATCTAGACGCTATGGAAGTTAACTTCCTATCTGAAAGATGTTTATGTGTACAAGGTGCAAACAACTTTGTATTGTTTACTAAGTAGAATTACTTTATGTAGTATTTACCCTCGTCTTATCGACGGGGGTAAGTATTACTCTTATCAAAATTTTTATTATATTATATTATGTCAAAAACAAAAGAAGCCCCAACTGTAGAAAAAGGTTGGGAAATTAAAGATAGAACGTATCTAATAGTAGGAAGATACAAACCATTAACACTTAGAATACCATCTAAGCATAGCGCTAGAAAACCTATGCTATGGTATGATAGTGAAAAAAATACACAAAGAGAGCTTAGATATGCTACAAATATGAATTCACCATTTGTAGACGAGCAAAAGGGCGAAGTAACATTAGGCACTATACTATTTAAAGACGGTGCTTTATTTGTTCCAAAAGAAAAACAAGCCTTACAAAAAATGTTATCTTTGTATCACCCAATGAATGGAAAACGTTATAAAGAGTTTGATTCTGTTGTTGAAGCAACCGACGAACTTGATATGATGGAACTTCAGATAGACGCGTTAAACGCTGCTAGAGGTATGGATATAGAGCAGATAGAAGCTATATTAAGAGTTGAGTTTGGAAGTAAAGTAAATGATATGTCGTCTAAAGAATTAAAAAGAGACGTGCTTATATTTGCTAGACAAAACCCAGTTTTATTTATAGAACTAGCTAAAGACGAAAATGTTCAACTAAGAAACTTTGCTATTAAAGCTGCTGAAGCTAAAATAATTAAGTTGTCAGATGATCAACGATCTTTCTCTTGGGCGTCAAACGGTAAAAAACTTATGACAGTACCGTTTGATGAAAATCCTTACTCTGCTATGGCAGCTTTCTTTAAGACAGATGAAGGCGT
>JAAGZR010000641.1 GCA_024206155.1 Aliivibrio sp. | reverse complement strand
TGCTATGATTGCACTGGTATTCTTCATGTTCTCAAACATGGACATTGGCCAAAATATTGTTTACACCATTGGCCTTACCGCTATTGGTTACTTCATTTTCTTAATGATCAAGTCTGAGAAATCAGACGCATTAAAAATGGGGACTATCCTTATTGTTACAGCACTGACCACCGCTTTCTTTGTGTACTACGGTCAAATGATGACATCAATGACCATGGTAACCATTAATACTATGCGTGGTGACTTATTCAACCTTATCCCTATCGCACCAGAAGCATCAATGGCAATGAACCCATTATGGTGTATTGTCGCAGGCCCAATCATTGCGATGATATTTTCTGCGCTTGAGAAACGTGATATTCATTTCTCAACTGCAACTAAAATTGGATTTGCCTTCATTCTAACAGCCATCGCTTTTGGTATTTTAACCATGGCGGTAATGAGCGTGGGCGAAGATGTAATCATTCGTCCTGAAGTGTTCTTATTAATTCACTTCTTCCAAGCGTTTGCTGAAGTTATTGTAGGCAGCTTAGTGGTGGCATTCATTCTGTCTGTTGCACCAAAACACATCGAAGGCTTTTCTGTCAGTCTATTCTCTGTTGCGATGGCGTTAAGTGGCATTATTGGTGCGGTATTCTCTACCTCTATCGCTCAAGAAAAAGGTCAAGTAATCACTCAAGAATTTGTGCAAACGGTTTATGGTGGTTATTTCCAACTATTAACCATTCTAGCGGTTGTAATGGTTGCAGTTGCTTTTATTGCTTCATTCATTATTCGTAAGATGCTTGAAAGTAGCAAACATGCAGAAACAGCAGAACTAAAAGAACAAGAAGTATAATCTCACCTCTTTTTGAATATTATGGCCTTACTCTGTTCTTTAATAGAGTAAGGTTTTTTATACTCAACTACCGATTCAATAGTTGCGGTCCCCATCGTTTCAACATCGCTTGAAGTTCTTTTAATTTATAAGGCTTATTCAACGCATCGTCCATTCCTGCTGCAATACACAGTTCCACTTCCATCGAGGTTGTCCCTGCAGTAAGTGCAATGATCGGTTTTCTATATCCTATTTTTCTTAACTTCTTTGTCGCTTCAAAACCGTCCATTATTGGCATTCGACAATCCATCAATACAATATCAACGTCATTCTTGTTTAAAAAATCAATCGCTTGCTGCCCATTATCGGCAAACTCTAGAGTTACACCAATTTTAGCTAACATCATCTTTAAAATTGTCTGATTCATCTTAATGTCCTCTACCGCCAAGATAGAAAGCTGCTCAATTGGAAAAGAAGAACCAACCTCACTATCATTGCTCTTTTGCTGAATAGAAGGTTCATTAAGTGGGATCAATACCGTAAATTCAGTTCCAATTCCCTCTTGACTAGAAAACGAAATACCACCATGCATAACTGATACTAAAAACTGGCAAATAGATAAACCTAGTCCTGTTCCTTCAAACTGCCTCTGACTCGAATTATCCACCTGAATAAAAGGATCAAAAAGACTCGTTTGCTTATCTTTAGGAATTCCACAACCTGTATCTGAAACGATTATCTGTAAAGCATTATCAACCCAAGAAACCGTTAAGATTATCTTTCCTTCTTTGGTAAATTTAATCGCATTTCCAATTAAATTTACAATAATTTGTTGAATTCGATCGACATCGCCTTGCAATATATCAGGGAGTTTAGAGGTAAGATTAACCTCAAAAGACAGTCTCTTTTCTTCAATTTGGCGAGTGAAAATTTGCTGAATAGTCGATATAAGCCGACTTGGCGAAAAATTATCGACTTTAAGATCTAGCATTCCAGCACTCATTTTACTGAAATCAAGCAAGTCATTAATAATAACTCTAAGCATCTCACCAGACTGATGTACTGTCTCAAGCAACGTACGCTGATATGGAGTAATAACGGTATCTTCCATTAGCTCAGCAGCTCCTAATAATCCATTAAGGGGGGTTCTTAGTTCATGATTTATCATTGCAACAAAATCTCGAGTTGCTTGCTCTGATTTTTCAGCTCTTTGCTTCTCTTTAAGTGTTTCTTCTAATAATTTCTGTCTTTCAAAACCCGCACTGAGCATCTCTGAAAACAAACCAAACTGATTTTCAATGGTGTCGTACCATGTCGAGCTAGGAGGCTGAGTAAACATAACTTGCAGTGACCCACATGGGATCTCATTTTGATGAAGGAAAACAATCAACTGAGTACACTCAGCATTCCAATCTAAAGAATGCTTGGATACAGAAAACTCACTAAATTGAATCCTCTTATCGGTGTAGAAAACACTGATATCATACTCTTGTGTCGCTAGGCTTGAAGAGAGGTGAATCGCTTGTATTGGCTCAATATTAACGAGATCTTCAAGTAATCCTTTCAATAGGCCTTTGGTTAATTTCTCTTGCAGTAATCGCTGGCTATACACTAAAAAAAGAGCCTCAAGATAGCTTTTAAATTTCAATAGAGCCACATCATTTTCAGCCTGCTTTTGCACCATAAGTAACGTCTCTTCAACCAACTTTTTGGCGCTATAAAGCTCATTACTTTTCTTTTCAAGTAAGATTTCTGCGGCTTTACGAGCTTTTTTTTCTCGCTGAATTTTCCGATTTAACAGCTCTATTATTTTCTCGCTATCCATCTATATCCCCTTAATGAAATTACACTTTCAATAAAGTAAAACGAACCTGAGAACCATCTTTCTGAATCGCTTGCATCTTAATATCTATATTTTCATTGAAGTGCTCAGCACACCCTTGGATCAATCCAAAACACACATTAGAAAAACAGCGCGCAGAGATATAATCCATCACCATTTCTGATTCTGTATTAGAAATAAAAACAAACTCTGGTGGGCTTGCTTGTGCATACAACTTCTTCACTTCAAGATGAATATAACTTTCTACTTGTTTAATAAAATCAAACGTATTGGACGATTTACCTTCCAAACTTGGCATGCTGTTATAAAGAGTAAGAAAAACGGACTTACCATACACTTGCTGTAAATCTTCGATACTGATATTCGTTAATTTACTTAATGAGATAATCAACTTCACCAAATTCTTATGATCATAAGTGCCGACAGAGGTATAAGCACCATCATCATTATTATCATCCAGCATTTTCTGACACACTTCCAAGCCAAAGGTCTCTTCGACTAAATCTAAAAACTCTGAAAAGATAATTCCTTTCATTTTTAATCCTATTAACAAACTCACTTTATCTAAGTGTAGGAAGTAATGACTAAATAAGGTAGGTTTATCTTTGATTATTAAACGGTAAATCAAACAGAGGGTGATAACTACTCCTTCTTTTTTAAATGACTTTTTCTGCTTCTTTTTTAGCATCTATCAAAATAAAGACACGACATTTACCTATAAGTCTATACACTGGACTAAATATTTATAAAAAATTAGCATATAGAGCCTTTCTCTTATGAAGCCAACACTTCCATTAATGTCATTACTTACTCTTCTTAGTGGTTGCCAGCTAGAAAGCACTCTAGAACCAGAGACTATTCAATGCAGCAACAATGAGTTCTTATTGTCATTA
>JAAGZR010000640.1 GCA_024206155.1 Aliivibrio sp. | reverse complement strand
TTTCACGGCGGTAACAGGGGTTCGACTCCCCTACGGGATACCATTGGGTCGTTAGCTCAGTTGGTAGAGCAGTTGACTTTTAATCAATTGGTCGCAGGTTCGAATCCTGCACGACCCACCATTCTTTCTCGCGAAGAATGGCTTTTATTTTCACTTTTGTAAAAAGTGAAGGCAAAAGAAACTTTCGTGGGCGATTAGCTCAGTTGGGAGAGCACCTCCCTTACAAGGAGGGGGTCACTGGTTCGAGCCCGGTATCGCCCACCATCTTTAAGTGTTCTTTGAAGCAAAAAGCCGATGAGAGTCTTTAAAAATGGTTTCGAAACCTTTTATTAGGTTGAAAAACAATTGCTCTTTAACAATTTGGAAAGCTGACTGATTCAGCTTAATCTGTTTTACTTTTGAAAAAGTAAAACAAAACAGCTCAGGCTGTAAGATTAAGTTAAATCAAAAATTAAAAGTTCTTAATATCTTTTGTTTATCTTAGATAAGCAAACTAAAAACACATTCAAGTGTTCTTGTATTTTGAATCCGGCGAAAAACCAGAACTCCCTATCTTTTATACAGAGATAGCGACGAGTTCAACCTTGGTTGCTGTTTTGTCTTCACTTTTGAAAAGTGAAAGCAAATGGTCCATACGAAACCTCTTGGGGTTGTATGGTTAAGTGACTAAGCGTACACGGTGGATGCCTTGGCAGTCAGAGGCGATGAAAGACGTATTAACTTGCGATAAGCCCAGATTAGGTAGTAAAAACCATTTGAGTCTGGGATTTCTGAATGGGGAAACCCACGTGCATAAGCACGTATCATGCAGTGAATACATAGCTGTATGAGGCGAACTCGGGGAACTGAAACATCTAAGTACCCGAAGGAAAAGAAATCAATTGAGATTCCGGCAGTAGCGGCGAGCGACCCCGGATTAGCCCTTAAGCG
>JAAGZR010000639.1 GCA_024206155.1 Aliivibrio sp. | reverse complement strand
CTTTTTAAACAGACTGCACGGAGAGGGTTATTTACCTGAAGATTTTCTTGCCGGTGAGACTAGTGGAATTAATGTAAATACGAGCGCTTCCATCAAGCTAATTCCTGAAAGTGGCACAAACAGAAGCTTTGTTGGGTATTTACTCGTCGGTGCAACTTATAAAGACAGAGTAATTGATTACAAGCCTAGAATAGCTACATCAACAAAGGGGCCATACAAATTAAGCGCACCGGATGGCACTCTTCTAGAGGCCGGTTCGATTACTTGGCGAGACACGCTGGATATTGAGATAATCCCAATGGGTCAAGGGGTTATTCTTGGAGACGGAACGTCAACTATTGGTTTTCCGGCAATGGAAAATACAGATGCGGTACGTGCAACGACAACCGCTCAGGTTGTAATTTCAATGGAAGGTAGTGGAAACCCCAACGTTATAGATGGAGATTTTGATTGCTTCTTTTATGCAGTGAATGATGCAAGTCATACATGGATTGAATCTGATGGTCAACCAGTAACTGTTGAAAACTACATGACCATGAAAGTTAATGCATACTAATTTTTTAACTTAACTACTTAATAGTGTATAATATAGAAACCTAACAGGAGATTTACACAT